>JAGWVA010000071.1 GCA_028875855.1 Paracoccaceae bacterium | reverse complement strand
GATGGCTCGGTCTCGACTGCGCTCAACGGGATCTATTCGACCAACGCGGGGAAATCGAACCTCGCCACGCTCAAAGAGGTGGCCGCCGATGCCGCCGCCGTCCTGTCGGTCGGCACCTGCGCGTCCTTTGGCGGCATCCCGCACGCAAACCCCAACCCGACGGGCGCCGTGGCGGTGGCCGAGATCGTCAAGGACAAGCCGGTGGTGAACATTCCCGGCTGCCCCCCGATCCCCGAAGCGATCGCGGGCACGGTCGCGTATTTCGTCACCTTCGGCAAACTTCCCGCGCTCGATCACCTGAACCGGCCCAAGGCCTTCTTCGGCGACACGATCCACGACCGCTGCTACCGCCGCCCGTTCTACGATCAGGGCAAGTTCGCCAAGTCCTTCGACGACGAAGGCGCCCGCAACGGCTGGTGCCTTTACGAGGTCGGCTGCAAGGGCCCGGTCACCCACAACGCCTGCGCCACGCTGAAATGGAACGGCGGCGTCAGCTTCCCGATCCAGTCGGGCCACGGCTGCCTTGGCTGCTCGGAGCCCGACTTCTGGGATCGCGGCGGCTTCTACAAGCCGCTGTCGTCCGCCGTCATGGGCAATCGCGGGATCCTCGGGGGCGCGGCTCTGGCCGGGGGTGTCGCCGGCGCCGCCAGCGTGGCCCGCGCCCGCAAGCGCCGCGCCGCCGCACTGGCCGAACAGAAGGCACTGGCCGAACGGAAGACACTGGCCGCCCAACCGAACCCCGGGGAGACACAAACATGAGCCTTCTGGATTTCGCCCGTGGCCCCGCCATCACCGTCGCGCTGGCCGTCTTCTGCCTTGGCGTCCTGTGGCGGCTCATCTCGCTTCTCGGCCTGCCCCGGGCGAAGGACCGCAGCATGAGGCGCGCGGGCGCGTCGTCGGATTTCGCCAATGCCATCGGCGGCTTCGTGCGCCACCTCTGGGTGCCGAAGGGGATCGGCCTCACCTCGCGCTTCGCGATGATCAACGGCTATGTCTTCCACCTTGGCCTTGCCGTGATCGTCTTCGGCTTCGCGCAGCACATCCTGTTCCTGCGCGGGCTGTTCGGGGTCGGCTGGCCCGGTCTGCCCACGTCGATCATCACTCTCGCGGGTGTGGTCACGCTGGCCTCGCTGATCGCCGCGCTGGTGCGGCGGGCCACGAACCCGGTGCTGAAACTGATCTCGACCTTCAACGACTATTTCAGCTGGCTCGTCACCACCCTGCCCGTGCTCACCGGCCTTCTGGCCGTCGCGCATCTGGGCGGCCCCTACGAGACGCTGCTTGCCCTCCACATCCTTTCCGTCGCCGCCCTGCTGATCTGGTTCCCGTTCGGCAAGCTGATGCATGCCGTCCTCGTCTTCGTCACGCGGGCCGAGACCGGCATCAGCTATGGCCGGCGCGGCGTGAAGATCTGACCGAAGGACCTCCGCCATGACCGAACGCGTCGTCGTCGATCCCGTCACCCGCATCGAGGGCCACCTGCGCATCGAAGCCGAGACGATGCCCGATGGCACGATCAGTTCCGCCTTTTCCTCGGGCACCATGGTCCGGGGGATCGAGCTGATCCTGAAGGGCCGCGACCCGCGCGACGCCTGGGCCTTTGCCCAAAGGATCTGCGGGGTCTGCACGCTCGTCCACGGCATCGCCTCGGTCCGTGCGGTCGAAAACGCGCTGGACTACCAAATCCCGGCCAATGCCAACCTGATCCGCAACCTGATGATCGGGGCGCAATACGTGCATGACCACGTAATGCATTTCTATCACCTGCACGCGCTGGACTGGGTGGATGTCGTCTCGGCGCTGAAGGCCGACCCGGCGCAGACCTCGCAACTGGCGCAGTCGATCTCTGGCTGGCCGAAGTCCAGCCCCGGTTATTTCGCCGACGTGCAGAAGAAGATCAAAACCTTCGTCGAGGGCGGCCAGCTCGGCATCTTCGCAAACGGCTTCTGGGGCAACCCGGGCTACAAGCTGCCGGCCGAGGCGAACCTGATGGCGGTGGCCCATTACCTCGAGGCGCTGGCATGGCAGCGCGAGGTGGTGCAGATCCACACGATCTTCGGCGGCAAGAACCCGCATCCGAACTTTGTCGTGGGCGGCGCGCCTTCGCCCATCAGCGTGAATCCCGGCGCCTCGGGCGGGGTTTCGGGCACGGCGCTGAACATGGCCGGGCTCGACCAGATCAAGGCGGTCATCGCCCGCATGCAGGACTTCGTGACGCAGGTCTATCTGCCCGACACCCTCGCCATCGCGAGCTTTTACAAGGACTGGTTCGCCCGGGGCGAAGGCGTGGGGAACTTCCTGACCTACGGCGATTTCCCCGCGACCGGGCAGGCCGATCCCGCGACATGGTTCATCCCCGGCGGCGCGATCCTGAACCGCGACCTGTCCACGATCCATCCGGTGAACCTGAACGATTCTTCGGAAATCCAGGAATTCGTCTCGCACAGCTACTATGACTATTCCGGCGGCAAGGCCGCGGGGCTACATCCCTACGACGGGCAGACCAACCTGCACTACACCGGCCCGCAGCCGCCCTTTCAGCAGCTTGACGTGGACCACGATTATTCCTGGCTGAAATCCCCGCGCTGGAAGGGCCACGTGATGGAGGTAGGCCCCCTTGCCCGCGTGCTGATGCTTTACGCCAAGGGGCACGCGCCGACGAAGGCGCTGGCCGATGCCGCGCTGAAACAGCTCGACCTGCCGCTGACGGCGATGTTCTCGACCATGGGCCGCACCGCCGCGCGGACGCTGGAATCGAAGATCATCGCCGACCAGATGTCGGTCTGGTATGACGCCCTGATCGCCAATATCCGCAAGGGCGACATGGCGGTGTTCAACGAGACGAAATGGGACCCTTCCACATGGCCCGCCCACGCGAAGGGCGTGGGCTTCATGGAAGCCCCGCGCGGCGCGCTGGCCCATTGGATCGTCATCGACAACGGCAAGATCGGCAACTACCAGGCGGTGGTCCCCTCGACCTGGAACGCCGGCCCCCGCGACGAGAAGGGCCAGCCCGGCCCCTACGAGGCCGCGCTGATGGACCGTCACCAGCTTTACGACCCCAAGCAACCGCTGGAGATTCAGCGCACGATCCATTCCTTCGACCCCTGCATCGCCTGCGCCGTTCACGTGACGGACCCCGACGGGGACGAGCTTGTGCAGATCACCGTGACCTGAGGGCTGCGCCATGACCATCGACATCAAGGCTGCAACGCGCAGCTTCCTCGCCCAGACCGAAGAACATCTGGTGAGCTACCTCGAGGCCTGCGTCCACTGCGGCCAATGCGCCGATGCCTGCCTCTTCTACCGCACCTCGGGCGACCCGCGGCACACGCCGGCCTACAAGCTCTTTCCGCTGGCACGGGCCTACAGACAGCAGAAATGGCCGCTGAACTGGTTCGCCTGCAAGATCACCGAGGGTGACCTGCTGGAATGGGAAGACCTGATCTTCGACACCTGCACCATGTGCGGCCGCTGCACCGAGGTCTGCCCCATGGGGATCGACATCGCCTCGATCGTCGGGCAGGCGCGCAAGGCCTGGGCCGATGCGGGGCTGGGTCCGCGCGACCTGATGGCCGCAGCGGAGAACTCGCGCGATCACGGCTCGCCCCTTGGCCTCACCCAAGAGAAACTGGTGGACCGCGTCGAATGGCTGGCGGACGACGACGAGGTGGACATGCCGCTCGACAAGCCGGGGGCAGAGGTCATGCTGACCGTCTCGTCGATCGAGGCGATGAAATACCCCAAGTCCCTGTCGGCGATGGCGAAGATCCTCAACCATGCCGGGGTGAACTGGACGTTTTCCACCCATGGCTACGAATCCACCAATTTCGGCTTTCTTGCCGGCCGGTCCGACATCGCCGCGACCATGCTGGGCCGCATCGTGGATGCAGCGGAACAGGCGGGCGTGAAGACGGTCGTCATTCCCGAATGCGGCCACGCCTACGGCGTCATGCGCTGGAGCGGCGCGAACATCCTTGGCCGTCCGCTGCCCTTCGAGGTGCTGCACATCACCGAATACATCGCCCGGCTGAAGCGCGAGGGGAAACTGAAGCTGAAGCCCTACGCCGATCCCTTCACCTATCACGACCCCTGTCAGGTCTCGCGCCGCGGCGGCGCGGCGGCCGATGCGCGCTACATCCTCGACGGCTTCGCGACCGGCTTCAAGGAAATGACCCCGACGGCGGAACTCAACTGGTGCTGCGGCGGCGGGGGCGGCGTGCAGGCGATGGAACGCGCGGCCGACCTGCGCCACAAGGCCTTCAAGATCAAGATCGATCAGGTCGAGGCGACCGGCACCGGCCGCCTTGTCTCGGCCTGCGCGAACTGCCGCCTGACGATGGACGAAAGCAAGACCTACTGGAACTGGGGCGGGGCGCTCGAAAGCCTTGTCGAGATCGTCGCGGATCATCTGGAGGACGTTTGAGGCGGGGCGGCCCTACGCCGCCCGCGCCACCCGCGCCGCATAAAGCCGCCGTATCGCCATGGCCAACGCGCCTTCGACCGGCAGCCAGACAAGGCAATAGGCCCAGACGATCAGCGCCAGCTTCCAGCCGATCGGCGTCACCAGCAGCCCATAGACCGCGATCAGCGTGCCGATCACCTGCGTGGCCTCGGTCGTCACGAACAGCTTCAGGGACGGCAGCGGGTATTTCCAGAACCAGTCCTGATTGCGCGTGACGTACAGCGTCATGTGACCCGAGACGAGCAGCTTGAGAAAGATCACCGTCTGGATGATGTCGCGCGGCAGATGCGCCACGCTGTCGGCATACCAGAACAGAAGGAACGTCTCGACCACGCCCATCACGCCCAGCGAGGTCGCCACCGTGATGACGCGCCGCATGTCCCATCGGACCGGCTTCGGCGCCACCGCGACATGGTCATAGGCGATCATCATGATGGGAAAGTCGTTCAGCACGGCCAGCAGCACGATCATGATCGCCGTGACCGGGTAGAAGTTGTAGATCAGGATCGAGGCCGTCATGAACAGCAGGACCCGGATCGTCTCGGCGATGCGGAAGGTGGCATAGCTCGTCATCCGCTCGAAGATGCGCCGCGCCTCGCGGATCGCCTCGGTGATGATCGACAGGCCCTGATCGGTCAGCACCAGATCCGCCGCCGCCCGCGCCGCATCGGTCGCGCCCGACACCGCGATCCCGGCATCCGCCTCTTTCAGGGCGGGTGCGTCGTTCACCCCGTCGCCCGTCATGGCGACGATGCTGCCGCTGTCCTGCAAGACCTGCACGATCCTGAACTTGTGTTCGGGAAGCACGCGGGCGAACCCATCCGCCGCCCGCACGCGCCGCGCCACCTCGGCCGGATCGCCCTCCAGCAATTGCCCCGCCGGCTGGATGTCCTGCCCAAGGCCAAGTTGCCCCGCGATCTGCCGCGCGATCGCCTCGTGGTCGCCGGTAATCATCTTCACCTGTAGCCCCATCGACCGGGCCTTGGCGATGGTGTCGGCGGCATCCGGGCGCGGCGGATCGAAGATCGGGATCAGGCCAAGGAACTCCCACGCCTCGCCCTTGGCCCGCGCGGCCCCAAGCGCGCGAAAGCCCTGGTTCGCAAGGTCCACCACCGCATCCTCCAGCGCCTTGCGCCCCGCGCCCTCCAGCTTCGCCAGATCAAGGATCACCTGCGGCGCGCCCTTGGAAAAGCGCCACGCCTCGCCGCCCTTGGTCGCCTCCGCCTCTGTCCGCTTCGAGATCGGATCGAACGGCGTGAACTTCGTCACGGCGTAATCCGCCAGCCCCGCGATCCCGCCCGCCGCCGCCATCACCGCCTGATCGATCGCATCCGGCCCCACCGCGTTGCACGCAAGCGCCGCCGCCAGCATCAGATCATCCCGGCTCACCCCCTCGGCCGGTCGCGGGGTTTCCACCGTCAACTGGTTCAGCGTCAGCGTCCCGGTCTTGTCCGAACACAGCACATCGACGCCCGCCATCTCCTCGATCGACACGAGGCGCGAGACGATGGCCTTCATCCGCGCCAGCCGCTCGGCCCCCACGGCCATCGTCACCGACAGCACCGTGGGCAGCGCCACAGGGATCGCCGCCACCGTCAGGATCAGCGCGAACTGCACCGTCTCCCAGAACGGGTCATGGCGCAGGACCGACACGACAAGGATCAGCGCCACCAGTCCAAGGGCCGAGAAGATCAGGAAGTTCCCGATCCGGATCACCGCCTGCTGGAAATGCGACTTGCGTTCGGCCGATTGCACCAGCGCGGCGGTGCGGCCGAAATAGGTCTGCATCCCCGTCGCCGTGACGCGGTCGACCATCTCGCCCAGCTTCACCACGGCGCCGGAATAAGCGGTGTCACCCACCTTCTTGTCAACGGGCAGCGATTCCCCCGTCAGTGCGGCCTCGTCCGCCGACATGTAATCGCCGCCGATCAGATCCAGATCGGCCGGGATGATGTTGCCGATCTCCAGCCGCACGATATCGCCCGGCACCAGCAGGCGTGCCTCGACCGACTGCCACCGGCCATCGCGCAGCACCCGGGCCGACGGCGCAAGCCGCTGTTTCAACAGCGCGATCGCGTTGTCGGCCTTGTTCTCCTCGAAAAATCCCACGGCCGCGTTCACGATCAGCATGGCCGAGATCACGGCGAAGTCCGCCCAGTCGTAAAGCATCAGCGACAGGACCGCCGCCGCCTCGATGAGCCAGGGGATCGGGCCCCAGAAATAGCCGAAGATGCGTTGCAGCAGGCTCTTGTGCCGCTCCTCAAGCGCATTCGGGCCGAACTGCGCCAGCCGCTTCGCCGCCTCGGCCGCGCTGAGGCCCTTGTCCGGGTCGGTGGGCGGCAGGTCCGTTCCGTCCGCCTTCGGCTTTGACGCGCTTGCGTCCATGCTCTGTCCTCCGTTCGCCAGACCCGGGCCTGCGCCGCGCCGCGCCGCGCGAAGACGACCCGCCCGACAGCGGCTACCGCTTCAGCCCGATCCTGTCCGCCGCCTTGGCCTGCGCCATCATCGCCGCCAGCGCGGCCGAGGCCAGCCGCGCCTTCGGCCCGTCCGCCCGGCTCGTCAGCACGATGGGCACCCGCGCCCCCAGAACGATCCCCGCGGCCTCGGCCCCGGCAAGATATTCCAGCTGCTTTGCCAGCATGTTGCCCGACTCGAGGTCCGGCACGACAAGAATGTCCGCCCGCCCCGCGACGGGCGAGTTGATCTTCTTGATCTTCGCCGCGCGCAGGTTCACCGCATTGTCGAAGGCCAGGGGCCCGTCCAGCAGCCCGCCGGTGATCTGCCCGCGCTCGGCCATCTTGCACAGGGCGGCCGCGTCGATGGTGGACTGGATGCGCGGCGTCACAGTCTCGACCGCGGACAGGATCGCCACCTTCGGCTTCTCGATCTTCAGCACATGGGCCAGATCGATCGCGTTCTGCACGATGTCGGCCTTTTCCTTCAGGTCGGGGGTGATGTTCACCGCCGCATCCGTGATCATCAGCATATGCGGATAGGACGGCACGTCGAAGATGAAGGCGTGGCTGATCCGCCGCGCACCGCGCAGCCCGGTGCCGTCCCGCATCACCGCATGCATCAGCGTGTCGGTATGCAGGCTGCCCTTCATCAGGATCTCGGCCTTCCCGGCAAGGCAAAGCGCCACGCCAATGTCGGCCGCCTCCTCCTGCGTCGCGGCCTCGACGGTCTCGAAGCCCGCGATGTCGAGCTTCTTGGCCTTGGCCAGCGCCGCGATCTCGGCCGAGGGTCCGATCAGGATCGGCTGGATCACCCGCGCCCGGGCCGCATCGACCGCCCCCTCAAGCGCGACGTCGCTCAGCGGATAGACAACCGCCGTCGGCACCGGGGGCGTTTCCTCCGCCTGCGCCAGAATGCTTTTGAAAACATGATGTTTTGGCATCGGCCGCCCCTTGAACGTGCGTGCGCTGCCCCGCAGCATCCGCCTGCCGGTCCGAAGGGTCAAGCCAAAAGCCCGTCAGGGACGATGCGTCACGTCGGCCGCGCGCTCAATCCCTTGCCAGCCGCTCCAGATACCGGCCGTAATCCGTCTTGCCGAAGACCTTCGCCTGCCGCCGGAGGCCTTCCTTGTCGATCCAGCCGGCGGCAAAGGCGATCTCGTCGGGCGATCCGACCTGAAGGCCCTGCCGCTGTTCCAGCGTCCGGACGAAGTTCCCGGCATCGAGCAGGCTCGCATGCGTGCCGGTATCGAGCCAGGCGTAGCCGCGGCCCATCTTCTCGATCGTAAGCGCTCCCTCCGCGCGATACATCTCCAGAAGCGAGACGATCTCCAGCTCGCCCCTGGCAGAGGGCTTAACCTCCTTCGCGCGCGCGGGCGCGGTGCCGTCGAGGAAATAGAGCCCGGTCACGGCATAGTCCGACGGCGGGACCTCGGGCTTCTCGACAATGGCCTTCACCGTGCCGTCTTCGTCGAACTCCACCACGCCGTAGCGTTCGGGGTCGGACACGCGGTAGCCGAAGACCGTGCCGCCTTCGGTCTTGGCGTCGGCCCGCGCCAGCACCTCGGGCAGGCCGTGGCCGAAGAAGATGTTGTCGCCCAGCACCATCGCCGAGGGCGCGCCGTTCAGGAACGCCTCGCCCAGCAGATAGGCCTGCGCCAGCCCCTCGGGCGCGGGCTGGATGATGTAGGACAGCGCGATCCCCCACTGGCTGCCGTCGCCCAGAAGCCGCTTGAACTGCGGCTGGTCGTCGGGCGTCGTGATGATCAGCACCTCGCGGATGCCCGCCAGCATCAGGACCGACAGCGGGTAGTAGATCATCGGCTTGTCGTAAAGCGGCAGAAGCTGCTTCGAGACACCCATGGTGATCGGATAAAGCCGCGTGCCGGAGCCGCCGGCGAGGATGATGCCCTTACGTGTCACTGGTCACTCCGATGTCGTGCAGAACCTCCGCCAGCCCCCGCCGCCAATCCGGGCGGGCGATGCCGAAGGTTTGCGTCAGGCTCGTGCAATCGAGCCGGGAATTGGCGGGGCGCTTGGCCGGGGTCGGATAGGCCGCGGTCGGGATGTCGGTGACGGCGACCGGGCGGCCCGCCTGCGCGAAGATCTCGCGCGCGAAGCCGGCCCAGCTTACGTCGGGGTGGCCGGCAAAATGATAGGTGCCGGTCTTGCCCGGATCGGTTGCAAGCTCTTGGGCGATGGTCAGGCAGGCCGAAGCGATGGCCCCCGCCGGGGTCGGCCCGCCGATCTGGTCCGCGACCACGCTCAGCGCATCGCGCGTCTCGGACAGCCGCAGCATCGTCTTCACGAAGTTCGCGCCATGCGCCGAGAAGACCCACGACGTGCGCAGGATCGCATGCGTGCCGCCCGCCGCGCGCACCCCATGCTCGCCTGCAAGCTTGGTGCGGCCATAGGCGCCCAGCGGTCCGGTCGGATCGTCGGGCAGCCAGGGACGCTCCCCCGATCCGTCGAAGACGTAATCGGTCGAGACATGGACGAAGGGAATACCGCGCTTGGCACATTCGGCCGCCATCGCGGCGGGGGCATCCGCGTTCACCACGCGCGCGGCGGCTTCCTCGGCCTCGGCGCGGTCCACCGCGGTCCAGGCAGCGGCGTTGATCACCGCCTCGGGGTTCTGCTCTGCAATCGCCGCAGCACAAGCCGCGGGGTCACTCAGGTCCGCCCGGTCGCGGCCAAGGAACCTCGCCCCCGGCGCCCGGCGCGCCAGCTCGGTCGCGACCTGCCCGCTCTGGCCGAAGACCAGCAGCCTCATGCCTTGACCCCCAGCCGCTGGCCCACGCCCGCGCGCGCCTGCAGCGGCCGCCACCAGGCCTCGTTCTCCAGATACCAGCGCACCGTCCGCTCGAGCCCCTCCTCCAGCGTCACCGAGGGGCGCCAGCCCAGTTCGGCCCGGATGCGCGACGGGTCGATCGCATAGCGCGCGTCATGGCCCGGGCGGTCGGCGACGAAGGTGATCAGCCGGTCATGCGGCGCGCCTTCGGGCCGGAGCCGGTCGAGGATGGCGCAGATCGTGCGGACAAGGTCGATGTTGCGGGCCTCGTTCTCGCCGCCCACGTTGTAGCTGCGCCCGACCGCGCCCCGCTCCAGCACGGTCAGCAGCGCATCGGCGTGATCCTCGACATAAAGCCAGTCGCGCACGTTGGTGCCCTGCCCGTAAACCGGGATCGGCTTGCCCGCCAGCGCGTTCAGGATCACCACCGGGATGAGCTTTTCGGGGAAGTGATAGGGCCCGTAGTTGTTCGAGCAGTTCGTCATCACCGTCGGCAGGCCGTAGGTCTCGTGCCAGGCCCGCACGAGGTGATCCGATGCGGCCTTCGACGCCGAATAGGGCGAGTTCGGCGCATAGGGCGTGTCTTCGGTGAACATCCCCGTCTCGCCCAAGGTGCCGAACACCTCGTCGGTCGAGATATGGTGGAAGCGGAAGCTCTCCGGCTTGCCCGCGCCGACCCAATAGGCCCGCGCGGCCTCCAGCATGTTATAGGTGCCGGTCACGTTCGTCTCGATGAAGGCGCCGGGGCCGTCGATCGACCGGTCCACATGGCTTTCGGCCGCCAGATGCATCACCGCGTCGGGCCGATGCGCGGCGAACACCCGGTCAAGCGCCGCGCGGTCGCGGATATCGGCCTGCTCAAAGGCATAGGCCGGGCTGTCCGCGACAGGGGCCACGTTCTCCAGACAGGCGGCATAGGTCAGCGCGTCGAGGTTCACCACCTGATGGCCGCGTCCGACCGCCAGCCGCACCACGGCGGAGCCGATGAAGCCCGCCCCCCCGGTGACAAGGATCTTCATCACGGCGCCTCGTAGGTAAAGGGAGATTTGAACTCGGAAAGCGGGACGGCCTTGGCATCCTTGTCGGAAATCACCGGATCGCCCGCATGGCCCCAGTCGATCCCGGCGCTGTCCCAATGCACCGCGCCGTCACATTCGGGGGCGTAGTAATCCGTGCATTTATAGACGATCTCGGTCTCGTCCTCGAGCGTGAGGAACCCGTGCAGGAACCCCGCCGGGATCCAGAGCTGGCGGCCGTTCTCGAAGGACAGCTCCTCCGCCACATGCCGGCCATAGGTCGGCGATCCCCGCCGCACGTCCACCGCGACATCCAGCAGCCGCCCCCGCCCGCACCGCACGAGCTTGCCCTGCGCATGCGGCGGCGACTGGAAATGCAGCCCCCGGATCGTGCCGGCACGCGCGGAAAACGAATGGTTGTCCTGCACGAACTCCGGCAGATGCAGCCCCGCCGCCTCCAGCGTCCGCCGGTTCCAGGTCTCGGCAAAAAAGCCGCGGGCATCGCCAAAACGGCGCGGGGTCAGGACCAAAAGGCCGGGAAGCGGCGTGGGGGAAATCTGCATCGGGACGAAACGGCTCTCGAAAGGCGGTGAATTCGCAAGTCAGCTGATATTCAGCATGCAGAAAGTGAGCCCAACAGGCGGGCCCACGACCATTCGTATTAAGAGTTACAAGGCATTGATGGCATTACCATAGTGACGACTTGACAAGCTTGACCACCTTGGTTCATTCGCTTCATGGCAAACACGGACCAAAAATTTCGAATACATTTGCGCATTAATTTCAAACCGCCTTGTCCGTCTGCAGATCATAGGCCCGCTTGAAGAAGTTCTCTCGCGCGACGAGTTCCTTGGGGGCGCCGCGATCGACGGCCATGCCGTCCATGATCACGACGACTTCATCGGCGCGCAGGACCGAGGACAGGCGGTGCGCGATCATCACGGTCGTGCGCCCCTCTCCAAGCCGGATCAGCGCCTGCTGGATGGCGTGTTCGCTTTCCGCGTCCAGCGCGCTTGTCGCCTCGTCCAGCAGCAGGATCGGCGCGTCGCGCAGGATGGCGCGGGCGATCGACAGGCGCTGGCGCTGGCCGCCCGACAGGTTGCGGCCATTCTCGCCCACGTTGCTTTGATAGCCCTGCGGCATCGCCATGATGAAGTCATGCGCATTCGCGTCCTTGGCGGCGGCGATGACCTCCTCTTCTGTGGCGCCACGCCGGCCCAGCAGCAGGTTCTCCATCACCGTGCCCTTGAACAGGAAGGTCTCCTGCCCGACGAACGAGATCTTTTCGCGCAGCGAGGCAAAGGTCACATCGCGGATGTCGGTGCCATCGATCTCGACGCTGCCGGAGACGGGATCGTAAAGCCGCATGATCATGTTCATGATCGTGGTCTTGCCGCCGCCCGACGGGCCGACGAGCGCGGTCGTCTTGCCCGCTTCGAAGGTGAGGTCGAGGTTTTTCAGAACCTTGTCGTTCTCGCCATAGGAAAAGGTCACGTCCCGCAGCACGATCTGGCCCGGCCCTTTCGGCAGGATGCGCGCATCCTCCTTTTCCACCAGCGTGATCGGGTGATCGAGAAGCCCGTACATCAACTCCACGCCCAGCATCCCCGTCTCGAGGTTGAGGCGCATGCTGGCGATGCGGCGCGCGGGTTCATAGGCCATGATGAGCGCGGTCAGGAAGGACATGAGCTGCCCCTGCGAGGTGACGATGTGCATCCCGAAGATGCTCGTCGCACTCAGCGCCATGATCCCGGCGATGGCGAAGCCCGACAGGAAATCCATCAGCGGCATCGTCGCGGCCTGCAGGCGGGCGATGTGGTTGGACATCTTCTCGACCCGGCCGATCGTGTAGCCCATCGTCTCGGCCATGCGGTCTTCCAGCGCGAAGGCCTTGATGACGCGGATGCCGGTGGTGGTTTCGTTCACCACCTCCATGATGCGCGAGATCGACGTCAGCTCGCGCGAGACGACGTCGCGGATGAGGCGCGTGAGGCGCTGCATGGCGATGGTGGCAAACGGTATGGCGATGAACGAGATCGACGACAGCACGGGTTGCTGGGCAAACATCACCCAGATCAGCCCGACCAGCGTCAGCAGGTCGCGCATGAAGGCGGCCACGATGGTGTCGATGACGTTGCGCGCCGATTGCGCGGCCTGGGTAAAGCTCAGGAGCAGATCGCCCGTGCCCTGGCTTGAATAGAAGCTCAAGCCCTGCTTGAGCATCCGGTCATACATGCGACGCTGCTGCGTGGCGACGATCGCATTCCCGGCCTTGGCCATGAACACCGATTGCAGGTAGGTCGCCGTCCCCCGCACCGCGAAGATCATCGCGACCGAGAAGGCGACCATGTAGACTTCGGATTTCGGCGTGCCGGGGCCCAGCGACCGGACGATGTCGTTCATGATCCAGGCGGACGCTGCCGTTGCCCCGGCCACCGCGACCATGGCGATGATGCCCAGGGCATACCAGGGCCACTGGCTGCGGAAGTTTTCCGCCAGCAGCCGCCACAGAAGCTTGCGCTCCATCGTGGCCAGAAACCTCTGCAACATCCGCACCACCCTCTTGCCGGACCGTCCGCCCCAGATAGGCGGAGCGAGGGAACATGTAAAGCAAGCCGAGGGGCGCGAAAACCTGCACATTCCTCTGAACAAGGGCTGGGAGACATGCCGCCGCCCCTGCGCCGGGTCCGCCCCGCCTCTTGGCAAAGCGATCACGAGACGGGCCGTCGCCCGTCGCGCGCTTGCGATGGGCAAAAGCCGCCGAACGGGCGCGGACGACTTTTCTTGAGCCCCGACATTGGCTAGGATGCGCTCAATAACGCGGGGCCACGCAGTCTCGCGGCATACAGGCATGGCCGAATGGCCGAAGCATCGTCGTCGCGACGCGGCGCAAAGGGGGCAGGAATGGCAAGGACGCGGATTGGCCGGATCGGGCTGGCAATGGGCATGGGTCTGACACTGGCTGGCTGTCAGGGCTTCACGCTGCCCTTCGGCCAGATGAAGCAAAGCCCCGCCGACACCGTCACAAGCGCCCCCGTGTCGCAGGAGTCGGTGCAGCTCGTGGACCGCGACGTCGAGGCGCCCGAGATCTACCACGCGCAGGAAAAGGCGCTTTGGGACGGGCGGCCTTCGCTGGGCGGGGTCTGGGTGGCGGCCCCGAATGTCAAGGACCCCGAGCGGGTCATCATCCGCAATCCGAAGAACGGCAAGTTCGTGATCGGCGCGCTGTTCCGGCGTGAACAGTTGAACCCCGGGCCGCGGCTCCAGCTTTCGGCGGATGCGGCGACGGCGCTCGGCGTCCTTGCCGGTCAGCCGGTCAACGTCAACGTGACCGCGCTGCGGCGTCAGAACACGACCCCGCCGAAGACGGACGCGAAGAACCCGCGGCTTGCCTCGAACGAGGCGATCAAGCCGAAGGCCGCGCCCGTCGCCTCGATCGCGGCCGTGGCCAGCAAGGCGCTCGACAAGGCCGCCAAGCCGGCCGCGACGCCGGTTCCGAAGCCCGCCCCGATGCAGCCCGTGCCGATGACCGCGGCGCAAACGGCGGCGAAGCCTGTCGAAACCAAGCCGATTGCCGCCAAGCCCGTTGCGGCTCCGGCGAAGCCCGTGGCCACGGCAACGGGCCGCGTCTATATCCAGATCGGCATCTTCTCGATCGAAGCCAATGCGATCCGCGCGCACAAGGAGATGATCGGCCACGGCCTGCAAAGCGAGATCCTGCGCGAGCAGAGCCACGGCAAGATCTTCTGGCGCGTCGTCGTCGGCCCCGAGACCGATGCCGCGACCCGCGGCAAGGTGCTCGACCGCGTGAAGAAGCTTGGCTTCGCCGATGCCTATATCGTTGCCAAATGACCAGGAACCGGACCCAGTGACACGATGAAACCACGCCTTCTGACCGCCCTCGCCCTGATTGCCGCCACCGGCCTTGCGCTTCCGGCGCAGGCCTTCGACACGATGGCCTCGGCCGCCTACGTGGTGGATGTCACGTCGGGGACGGTGCTGTTGAACAAGAACGGCGACACGCCGATGCCGCCTGCCTCGATGTCGAAGCTGATGACGCTCGATCTTCTGTTCAGGGCGCTGAAAAGCGGGCAGGTCACCTTGCAGACCCGTTTCGCCGTCTCGCCCGAGGCGAAGGCGATGGGCGGATCGACGATGTTTCTCAACACCCGTGACCGGCCGACGGTGGACCAGCTCATTCAGGGGATCATCGTGCTGTCGGGCAATGACGCCTGCGTGACGGTGGCCGAAGGTCTGGCGGGCACGCAGGCGGCCTTTGTCGAGCAGATGAACGCCGAGGCAAAGCGGATCGGCCTGACGAATTCGCATTTCGCCAATGCCTCCGGCTGGCCCGACCCCGGCCAGTTGATGAGCATGCATGACCTCGCGACGCTGGCCATGCACATCATGGACACCTATCCCGAATACTACCACTATTTCGGGATCAAGAGCTTTGCCTTCGACGGCCGCGCCCCCGCGAACGAGAACAACCGCGATCCCCTGCTGGGCCGGGTGCCCGGCGCGGACGGCATGAAGACCGGCCATACCGAAGCTTCGGGCTACGGCCTTGTCGGGACGGCCAAGCGCGGCGACCGGCGGGTTCTGGTGGTGCTGAACGGCCTGCCGACGATGGCCTCGCGCGGGACCGAGGGCGAAAAGCTCATCAACTGGGGCTTTGGCCAGTTCGGCGAACGGATCGTGCTGCAAAAGGACAGCGTGGTGGCGACGGCCCCGGTCTGGATGGGCGCCGCGAACCGGGTGAACCTGATCGCGCCCAAGACGGAAAAGGTGCTGCTGCCGGTCACCACGGGGGCCACGCTTGACGCCAAGGTCGTCTTCACCGGGCCGATCAAGGCGCCGATCAAGGCGGGCGAGCAGGTTGCCGAAATGATCGTCACCCGCCCGGGGCTGAGCGACGCGCGCATTCCGCTGGTTGCCGGCGCGGACGTGCCGCGCGGCGGCTTCGTCACCCGGGTCACGACCGCGGCGCGCGTGCTTTATGCCAAGCTGCAGGGAGCGGCGGCCAGACAGTGACCGGCGCGGGCAGTTTCATCAGCTTCGAAGGCATCGACGGGTCGGGCAAATCCACCCAGGCCCGGCTTCTGGCGGAAACGTTGCGCAACCGTGGCCATGA
This sequence comes from Paracoccaceae bacterium, assembly GCA_028875855.1. GTDB lineage: Bacteria > Pseudomonadota > Alphaproteobacteria > Rhodobacterales > Rhodobacteraceae > Solirhodobacter. The sequence goes on along the minus strand of JAGWVA010000071.1, from coordinate 2,365 downwards.
CGTCGTGTTGACGCGCGAGCCGGGCGGATCGCCCGGGGCCGAGGAAATCCGCCGCCTCGTGCTCGAGGGCGACCCGGACCGCTGGTCGGCCGAGACCGAGATCCTGCTCTTCACCGCCGCACGCCGCGATCATCTGGAAAAGACGATCTTGCCCGCGCTGGCCGCCGGAAAGATCGTCATCACCGACCGTTTCGCGGATTCCACGCGCCTTTACCAGGGCATCACGCGCGGCGATCTGCGCGGGATCGTGGACCGGCTGCACGCGATGATGATCGGCCGCGAGCCTGACCTGACCTTCGTCATCGACATGGACCCGGGGCTTGGCCTCGCGCGCGCGCTGGCGCGGCGTGGCACCGAGGAACGGTTCGAAAGCTTCGGCGAGGACCTTCAGGTCCGCATGCGCGCGGGCTTCCTGTCGCTGGCCGAGGAATTTCGCAACCGCTGCGTGGTGATCGACGGCGCGCGCCCGATCGAGGTCGTGGCGGGCGACGTGGCGGCGGTCGTCCATGCAAGGCTCGACGCGGACCTGATCGCATGAGCGCCGACGAGGTTGCCGAACCCGACCGCGTGGAGGGCGCGCCCCACCCGCGCGAGACGCACCGCCTGCTGGGCCAGACCGAGGCCGAAGCCGCCTTTCTCGATGCCCATGCCTCGGGCCGGATGCACCACGGCTGGCTGCTGACCGGTCCGCGCGGCGTGGGCAAGGCCACGCTCGCCTGGCGCATCGCGCGCTTCCTTCTGGCCGAGCCGCCCGCGGGCGACGCAGGCCTTTTCGGCGCGCCGCCCGCACCGACCACGCTTGACGTGGACCCCGAACACCCCGTCGCCCGCCGGATCGCCGCAGGCTCCGAGGGGCGGCTGAAGTCGATCCGGCGCAGCGTGGACGACAAGACCGGCCGGCTGCGCAGCGTGATCGTGGTCGATGACGTGCGCGACCTGAAGGGCTTCTTTCACCTGTCGGCGGCAGATGGCGGACGGCGGGTCGTGATCGTCGATACCGCCGACGAGATGAACCCGAACGCAGCCAACGCGCTTCTGAAGGAACTGGAGGAACCGCCCAAGGGCGCGATCCTCTTGCTGGTCAGCCACCAGCCCTGGCGGCTTTTGCCGACCATCCGGTCACGCTGCCGGGAGTTGCGCCTGCAACCGCTGGGCGCCGACGCTCTCGCGCAGGCGCTGGACGCGGCCGGAAGCCCCGAGACGAACGCCGCGGCCCTTGCCGAACTGGCTGCGGGCTCGGTGGGCGAGGCGATCCGGCTCGCCAATCTGGACGGGGTGGCGACCTATGCGGAGCTTGTCGCGCTCTTTTCCGGCGTGCCGGGGCTTGATCGGCAAAAGGCGCTGCGGCTGGCCGAGGCGGGTGCGGCGCGCGGGGCGGATCAGCGCTTCGATCTGATCCTGACGCTGCTCGAGACCTTCCTTGCCCGCGCCGCGCGCACGGGCGCGCTTGGCGCGCCCCCGCCCGACGCCGTGCCGGGCGAGGCCGCGCTGCTCGCGCGCCTTGCCCCCTCCCCCGCCGCGGGCCGCGCCTTTGCCGACCTGCAACAGGAGCTTGGCGCCCGCGCGCGGCGCGGCAAGGCGGTCAACCTTGACCCTGCCGCGCTTCTGCTGGATATGGTCCTGAGGATCGACGAAACGGCTGGGCCGCTCGCCGCGCGCTGAGCCAGCAGACCTCCGAGGCGAGATGACACCCCAGATCGTGGACAGCCACTGCCACCTCGACTTTCCCGATTTCGAGGGGGAACGCGACGCGATCATCGCCCGCGCCGTTGAGGCAGGCGTGACGCGCATGGTGACGATCTGCACCAAGCTGGGCAACGCCCCCGCCGTGCGCGCCATCGCCGAAGCCCATGACCCGGTGTTCTGGGCCGCGGGCATCCACCCGATGAGCATGGGCAAGGAGCCCCCGACCACGGTCGATGCGCTGATCGCCCTGTCCCGGCATCCGAAATTCGTGGGCATCGGCGAGACCGGGCTCGACTACCACTACACGCCCGACACCGCGGCCGCGCAGCAGGCAAGCCTGCGCATCCACATCGCCGCCGCGCGCGAAACGGGCCTGCCGCTCATCATCCATGCCCGCGACGCGGATGCCGACATGGCCCGCATCCTGACCGAGGAATACCGCGCAGGCGCCTATACTTGCGTCATGCACTGCTTCTCGTCCTCGGCAGGGCTCGCGCGGGCCGCGCTCGATCTGGGCTTCTATCTGTCGATGTCGGGGATCGCGACCTTCCCGAAGTCGAAGGAGTTGCGCGAGATCTTCGCCGCCGCCCCCATCGACCGCATCCTCGTGGAGACCGACAGCCCCTACCTTGCCCCGCCGCCCCATCGCGGCAAGCGCAACGAACCCGCCTTCACCGCC
>JAGWVA010000010.1 GCA_028875855.1 Paracoccaceae bacterium | reverse complement strand
AGGTCGAGGACGGGATGAACACCCTGACGCCGCCCCACACCCTGACTGACACGCCGGGGGCAGTGACGCTGGACCGCGTGCGCGGAGAGATCGGCTTTGACCACCTCGGCTTTGCCTATGGGCGCCGCACGGGTGGGGTGGAAGACATCAACCTGACGATCCGGCCGGGGGAAAAGATCGGCATCGTCGGGGCGTCCGGTGCGGGGAAATCGACGCTCGTCGCGCTTCTTTTGCGGCTCTATGACGCCGAAAAGGGGCGCGTTCTGATCGACGGGCACGACGTGCGCGAGGTGACGCAGGAAAGCCTGCGCCGCCAGATCGCCATGGTCACGCAAGAAACCGCGATGTTCAACCGTTCGGCCCGCGACAATATCCTTTACGGCCGACCAGACGCGACCGAAGACGAAATGATCGCCGCCGCAAAACGGGCCGAGGCGCATGAGTTCATCGAACGCATGGTCGATCACATGGGCCGCAAGGGCTATGACGCGCATCTGGGCGAACGGGGGGTGAAGCTTTCGGGCGGCCAACGCCAGCGGATCGCGCTGGCCCGGGCCTTCCTCAAGGACGCCCCGATCCTTGTGCTGGACGAGGCGACAAGTGCGCTGGACAGCGAGGTGGAGGCGCAGATTCAGGACGCGCTGGCCCGCGTGATGGAGGGCAAGACGGTGCTGGCCATCGCCCACCGCCTGTCCACCATTGCCGAGATGGACAGGATTGTCGTCCTCGACGCCGGCCGGATCGTCGAAGAAGGCACGCATGAGGGGCTTTTGGCGCATCAGGGGCTTTACTGGCGCTACTGGAACCGGCAATCGGGCGGCTTCATCGGTATCGACGAGGCGGCGGAGTGAAACTGACCATCGAACGGCTGGGCCATCTGGGCGACGGCATCGCCCCCGGCCCCATTTTCGTGCCGCGCACCCTGCCGGGCGAAGTGGTCGAGGGCGAACTGGACGGCAGCACGCTTGCCGCACCGCGCATCCTTGAACCCTCTGCCGACCGGGTAAAGGCGCCCTGTACGCATTACGGCCAATGCGGGGGCTGTGCGCTGCAACATGCCTCGGACGGCTTCGTGGCCGCGTGGAAGCAGGAGGTGGTCCAGACGGCCCTTGCGGCACAGGGTATTTCGACCCTGTTCAGGCCGATTTCGACTTCGCCGGCGCTGTCCCGTCGCCGCGCCGTTCTGGCGGGGCGGCGCACGAAAAAGGGCGTGATCGTCGGCTTTCACGGCCGGGCCAGCGGCACGCTGGTGCCGGTGCCGGGCTGCCGATTGCTGCGCCCCGAGATCCTCGGCTGCCTGCCCGCGCTCGAGGCGATGGTGACGGCCGGCGGCTCCCGCAAGGGCGAGCTTGCGATGACGGTCACCGTCTCGGACGCCGGGGCCGATGTCCTTGTCACCGGCGGCAAGCCGCTGGAAGGGGAGCTGCGCGCCACGCTGGCCGGGATCGCCGAGACGCATGGGCTTGCCCGCCTGACCTGGGGCGACGAGGTGGTCGCCCTGCGCCTGCCGCCGACCCAGAGCTTTGGCCCCGCCCGCGTCGTGCCGCCGCCGGGCGCCTTTCTTCAGGCCACGGCCGAGGGGGAGGCCGCGCTGCTTGCCGCCGTGATCGAGGCAGTCGGCCCGGCGCGCCGGATCGTGGACCTGTTCGCCGGCGCTGGCACCTTTGCGCTGCCGCTGGCCGCCACGGCCGAGGTGCATGCCGTCGAAGGCGATGCGGCCATGGTCAAGGCGCTCGACCGCGGCTGGCGTGAGGCCGAGGGGCTGAAGCGCGTGACCGCCGAGTCGCGCGACCTGTTCCGCCGCCCCCTGCACGCGACCGAGTTCAAGGGTATCGACGCCGTCGTGATCGACCCGCCGCGCGCCGGGGCCGAGGCGCAGGTGGCCGAACTGGCGCGCGCGGGCGTGCCGGTGATCGCCATGATTTCGTGCAACCCGGTGACTTTTGCCCGCGATGCAAAGGCGCTGGTCGAGGCCGGCTACCGTGTCGATTGGGTGCAGGTGGTGGACCAGTTCCGCTGGTCAACGCATGTCGAGATGGCGGCCCGCCTCTCGCGCGACATCTAGGCAAATCAGGGGCGGCCAGCTAGATTGGGCCAAAGACCCCAAAGGGGCATTTGGCAGGACAGAGCATGTCAATCGCGCGCGCGGCCTTGGCCGTCATCTTCATCGGCGGCCTTGCCGCCTGTGCCCCGAAATTCAAGACCTATACCGGCCCGGACGTGACGCAGGTGCAGGTCTACAAGGCCGAGCGGAAGATGTATCTGCTGCACGGCGACACCGTCCTGAAGCAATACCGCGTCAGCCTTGGGCAGGACCCGGTCGGGCCGAAGCACTTCTACGGCGACATGAAGACGCCGGAGGGGCAATACACGATCGACCGGCGCTACCCCAGCAAGGATTTCTACCTTGCGCTGGGCATTTCCTACCCGAATGCCGAAGACGTGGCCTATGCGAAATCGCAAGGCAAGGACCCCGGGGGTGACATCTTCATCCACGGGCAGGAAGGCTGGTTCACCAACCGCAAGGACTGGACGGCCGGCTGCATCGCCCTGTCGGACAGCGCGATGCGGGATGTCTATGCGATGGTGCAGAAGGGCACGCCGATCTTCATCGAGCCCTGAGCCGCATCAGCTTCCGGTGACCAGAGTCCACCAGATCTTGCCGTTGGGTTCCTGATACCAGGCAAGGCCCATGTTCTTCGCCTTCGGATCGAGGATCACGTCGCGCGTGCCCTTCGTGCCCATCCATGCGGCAAGGGTCTGCATCTCGGTCTCGTAGGTTTCAGAGATATCTTCGCCAAGGAAGTTGCCCGGATAGCCCGTGCGCTTCACCCGATCCACCGGCGAAGACCCGTCCGAGTCGAAATGCCAGGGGCGGTTCTGCACGGACATGTCGCGCGAATGCGTCGCAGCCGCTGCGATCAGGTCCGAATTCAGGCTGAGCGGACCGGCCCCTGCGGCTTTGCGCAGCGTGTTGACCGCATCCAGCACACGGTAGTCGATCTGCGCCGTCTCGGACGGTTTGATCCAGTAAACCTGGGGAAGCGGCTGGCCGTCGGGCCCCATCTGCTGAACCGGAGGTTCGGATGCGCAACCGGCAAGCGTGACGGTGGCGGCAAAGAGCACGGCGAGAAGTCGATACATGTTGTCCCATCCGGTTGACAATCTCGACGTCCTTTACAGGCTCGGATCAGCGTATTCAAATGGTAGAAGCGAAGGTAAGCGGAAGTTGACACCGCTTTGAATTGTGCGGACCTGCCTGCGGACCTACATTTTTACGCCATCGAAGGCTTCGCTCAAGGAGACGAACGATGAGGGATCGCACCCACCCCGGATTAAGCCGCCGTGCGTTCATCGGCGCTGCGGCCACAGCAGTGACCGCAACCGCCTTGCCCGCCTTTGGTCAGGGCGACGCCATGACCAATTCGACCCAGATGGAACCGGCCGTCACCGACCAGTCGCCCGTGCGCCACAATATCTCGAGTTTTCGGGACCTGAACTGGCAGGACTATTTCACCGATACGCGCAACGGCGTGATCCTTGTCGATATCACCTCGCGCGCGCTGCATTTCTGGTCCGAGGATCTGTCGGTTTACAAGCTCTATCCCTGCTCGGTGCCGATGTCGCCCGACCTGACACGCAAGGGCCGCACGCGCGTTGTCGAAAAGGTGAAGAACCCGACGTGGCGCCCGACGCCCGCGATGAAGAAACGCAATCCCGCCTGGCCGGACGTGATCGGACCGGGGCCCGAAAATCCGCTGGGCCCGCGCGCCCTGTATCTGAGCTGGCAGTATTATCGCATCCACGGCACGCAGGACACGCGCAAGATCGGGCGCGCGTCGTCGAACGGGTGCATCGGGCTTTACAACGAAGACATCCTTGTCCTGTTCAATCTTGCGAAAGTTGGCACGCAAGTGTTGCTAATTTGACGACATGGCGGCCATCCGCTTGCAGATGAACGGAACTTCCGTTGCATTCCGTCGCGGCTGATGTTTCAAGGTGCGTTACGAGGTACAGTCTTTCGAGCTCCCGCCGTCCTCACGAAACGCGGTCTGGGGCGATATCTGGAGGTTCACTATGAAGAAACTTGCTCTTGCTGCTGCGATCTCGCTCGCCGCGACCAGCGCTTTCGCCGGCAACCTGAAGAAGCCGGTTATGGAAGCCCCGGTCGTCGTGCAAAAGGCGAAGCAAACGTCGTCGTCGAGCGCTGCGATCGTTCCGCTGATCCTGCTCGCCGTCGTCGTGGCTGCTGCCGCTGCGAAGTAATCCCGTCTTCGGGAAAGAATGTGACGGACGGCGACACCCTCGCCGTCCGTTTTCTTTTGCCTGCCGCAGCCGAGCTCAGTCCAGCCAGCCGCCAAGATTCTGGGAAATCACCTCGGCCAGCGCCCCGATGTGATCGGCCCGGTCGTTGAGGCAGGGGATGTAGGTGAAGCTTTCGCCGCCGGCATGTTCAAAGGCTTCGCGGATCTCGCCCTCGATCTCCTCCAGCGTTTCGATGCAATCGGCCGAAAAGGCCGGGGCCACGACGGCGATGCGCTTCTTGCCCTGCTTGGCAAGCTCCGCCACATGTTCGACCGTGTAGGGCTTGAGCCATTCTTCCGGCCCGAAGACCGACTGGAAGGTGGTGTGGATCTGCCCCTTGTCCCAGCCAAGCCTTTCGCGCAGAAGCCGCGAGGTCTTCTGGCACTGGCAATGGTAGCTGTCGCCCGACATCAGGTAACGCTTCGGCATCCCGTGGTATGACGCCACGAGAACATCGGGCTTGACCTCCATCTTCGCCCAGGCCTCTTCGACCGACTTTGCCAGGGCGTCGATATAGATCGGGTGATCGAAATAGGGTGCGACGGTGCGCACCGCGGGCGGATTGGCTTCGGCCATCAGCGCGCGAAACAGCGCGTCATTCGCCGTCACGCTGGTGGCGCCCGCCCCTTGCGGGTAAAGCGGCAGGAACACGAGCTTTTCCACCCCGGCCTCGATCATCGCGCGCAGCTTGGACGCGGTGGAGGGGTTGCCGTAGCGCATGCAGAAATCGACCACGATCCGGTCGCCGAAGCGCGCCGTCAGAACGTCCCGCAGCGCCTCGGTCTGGGATCGGGTGATCGTCATCAGCGGGCTTTCGTTCCGCTCGTTGTCCCAGATCTTGCGGTAGTTCGCGCCGGACGAAAAAGGCCGCTTGCTCAGGATGATGAGCTGAAGAAGCGGCTGCCACTTCCAGCGCGGATAGTCGATGACCCGACGATCCGACAGGAATTCGTTGAGGTAACGCCGCATCGACCAGTAGTCGGTCGCATCCGGCGTGCCGAGGTTGGCAATCAGCACCCCCACCTTGGCGCGGCGCACCGGCGGGTGATCGGCCGGCGCATGGGCCAGCCGGCCTTCGCCGGGGCGGTCAATGGCAGGGCTATGGCCGGCCTTGGTGTCAAGCATCGGTCTTCCATCCCATTGCTGCATCTCGGTTCTCCCGAGATAGAGGGTTTTGCCGGATGGTCAATCATCCCGTTCCGGGTTGATCTCCACGGTCTTCAGCGCATCCGCCAGACGGGACATGGCCGATCCGGGGCGCAGCGGTTGTTGCTGGTCGGGATGCGGCGCCCAGCCGGTCAGGCCAATGAGCTCGAATGTCGCGGGCAGGCGGCCATCTTCGGTCGCAAAGGCCTCGCGATAGATCCGCTCGGCCTCCGGGAACAGCCGACGGGGCATAAAGCGACGATTTCGGGCGGTCAGCGCGTTCGTCTCGCCCATCGCGCGCAGGTCTTGCAGCAGCCGGGCGAAGCTGCCGTAGCTCACGGTCCGCACCGTGCTGTCGGCCACCGGCAGGGCAAAGCCCGCCCGTTGCAGCAGCGCGCCCAGATCGCGGATTTCCCCCATCGGCAGGATGCGGGGCGACAGGCCGCCGGTCAGTGCGATCTCGGCCTCGGCCAGGGCGGCACGCAGCTCGGCCAGCGTCTGGCCGCCGAACAGAAGACCGATGAACAACCCGTCAGGTTTCAGCGCGCGGCGGCATTGCACCAACTGGCCCACGGGATCGTTGGCCCAATGCAGCGACAGGCCGTGGATGACAAGGTCGTGGCCCTCGGACTCCAGATCCAGCAGGTCGGCATCCTCGACGATCTTCGCGCCGGGAAAAGACCGCGCCCAGACAGCCGGGTGGCCGGTGACGACGGCGGGCGACGTAAACGTTCTGTTAACCAGCCCAAGTCTTTCCTGCACGTCGTTGGCGGCGTCTTCCTGCAGGAAATCCGCCGGGTTCCGTTGCGCGCGTCGGCGGGCGCGGATCAGGGCGGGGCGGTCGGTCAGGGTCTGGGACATGGGGCCTCCAACGGCTTCGGCCCGTATCTAGGGGGTTGCAATGGGAATGCAAAGCGTGCTGCGGGCGATCTATCCGCCCCAATGCCTCGCCTGCGGTGCACGGGTAACGAGCGATTTCGCCCTGTGCGGCACGTGCTGGCGCGATGCTGCCTTCATTACGGGCCTTGTCTGCGACAAATGCGGCACGCCCCTGCCGGGAGACGAGGGCGACCGTCCGGAGTTCTGCGACGACTGCCTCACCATCGCCCGGCCCTGGGAACGGGGGCGGGCGGCTTTGATGTATCGCGATACCGGGCGACGGCTGGTGCTGGCGCTGAAGCACGGCGACCGGCAGGACATCGCCAAGCCCGCCGCGACGTGGATGGCGCAGGCTGTCCGGCCGATCCTGCTTCCCGGTATGGTGGTGGCGCCCGTGCCGCTGCACTGGCAGCGCCTGTTCCGGCGGCGCTACAATCAGGCGGCGCTGCTCTCGGCGCGGGTCGCGCGGCTTGCCGGGCTGGATCATTGCCCCGACCTGCTGCGCCGCGCCCGCAAGACCGGCACGCAGGACGGGCGCGACCGGGACGGGCGCTTTGCCAATGTCGCCGGCGCGATGACCGTTCCGCCGGGACGCGCCGACCGCATCCGTGGCCGGGCCGTCCTGCTGGTCGATGACGTGATGACCTCGGGCGCCACCTTTTCCGCCGCGGCCGAAGCCTGCCTTGCCGCCGGTGCAGGGCAGGTCTTCATCCTGTCACTGGCGCGCGTTGCGAAGGATGCCTAAATCCCTATAGTCGCACAGGACGACAGGGGAACGGACATGAAACCCATCGAAATCTACACCTCGCCCACCTGCGGCTATTGCCACGCGGCGAAGAGGCTCTTGACCCAGAAGGGCGCCGCGTTCACCGAATACGACGTTTCGCGAGAGCCTGGCCTGCGCCGGACCATGATGGATCGCGCGAACGGCGGATACACGGTCCCGCAGATCTTCATCGGCGGCACGCATGTCGGGGGCTGCGACGACCTTTACGCGCTGGACCGCGCTGGCAAGCTCGACCCCCTGCTGGCGGACTAGGGATGCGTGCCGGCCTGCTGCAACTTTCCGTCTCGGACGATCCGGCGGCCAACCTGACGCAGACGCGGGCGCTTGTCCGGGCGGCGGTCGAAGGGGGCGCGGGCTTTGTCCTGACACCCGAGGTGACGAACTGCATCTCTGCCGACCGGGCGCATCAGCAGGCCGTGCTGCAGTCACAGGCGACCGACCGGACCCTGGCCGGGCTTCGTGCGGATGCGGCCGAGCTTGGCATATGGCTCCTGATCGGGTCGATCGGGCTCAAGACCGAAGATTCGGACGGGCGTTTTGCCAACCGGTCCTTCCTGATCGCCCCCGACGGCAGCATCGCGGCGCATTACGACAAGATCCACATGTTCGACGTGAACGTGTCCGAGACCGAGACTTACCGCGAATCCGCGGGATATCGTCCGGGGTCCCGTGCCGTTGTGGCGCAGACCCCGTTCGCCAATATCGGCCTGTCGGTCTGTTACGATGTGCGCTTTCCGCATCTTTACCGCGCGCTTGCCAAGGCCGGGGCCGAGGTGCTGTGCGTGCCCGCCGCCTTCAGCCCGGTCACCGGCGCCGCCCATTGGGAGGTGCTGCTGCGCGCCCGCGCGATCGAGACGGGGTGCTATGTGCTGGCCCCCGCGCAGACCGGGCGGCATGCGGCCAGCGTCGGCAGGAGCCGCGAAACGCATGGTCATGCGATGGTCGTCGATCCCTGGGGAACGGTTCTGTCCGATGCGGGAACCGAGGTCGGCGTGACCTTCGTCGATCTGGACATGGCGCAGGTCGCGCGCGCCCGCGCGCGAGTGCCGTCCCTTGACCACGACCGCCCGTTCGAGGGGCCGTGATGCCGGAAAACCTTGCCAACGCCCTGTTTTCCGAGCTGTTCATGGCTGACCAGCTGGCGCGGGCGCATGTGTCCAAGGCCCTGCCGAAAGGGATGGAGCTGTCGCATTTCGGCGTTCTGAACCACCTCGCCCGCGTCAGCGACGAACGCACGCCCGCGCAGCTTGCCAAGACCTTCCACGTCACGCGGGGGGCGATGACGAACACGCTGACAAAGCTGGAATGGGCCGGGCACATCCACATCCGCCCCGACTGGGACGACGCCCGGCGCAAGTTCGTGTCGATCAGCCCGGCGGGCCGCGCCGCGCGCGAGGCGGCGCTGCAATCCATCACGCCGCTGCTGGCTGACGTTCTCCAAACGCTGGGGACCGAAAGGGTCCGGGCGGTCCTGCCGGTGCTGCGCGAGATGCGGCTGCGGCTGGAACGGGACGAACCCGGGTCCTAGGCTTCCCGCCGGCTTGCGGTGACGTAGTTCACCGACAGATCGCGGTCGGACAGGCTCCATGACCAGCCAAGCGGGTTGAACACCATGCCCTTGCGATCCAACGGATTCAGGCCCGCCTTGCGGATCAGGTCGTAAAGCTCGTTCGGCGTGATGAACTTTTGCCAGTCATGCGTGCCCTTGGGCAGCCAGCGCATCACCCATTCCGCGCCCACAATAGCCATCATGAAGCTTTTCGGATTGCGGTTGAGGGTCGAGCAGATCATCAGCCCGCCGGGCTTCAGCAGGTCGTGGCAGGCTGTGAGATAGGCCAGCGGGTCGGCCACATGTTCCACCACTTCCATGTTCAGCACGACGTCGAAGCGTTCGCCCGCGGCTGCCAAAGCCTCGGCCGTGGTGTTGCGGTAATCGATCGTCAGGCCCGACTGCTCGGCATGGATCTGCGCCACCGGGATGTTGCGCGGCGCGGCGTCAGCGCCCACCACCGTCGCCCCCAGCCGCGCCATCGGCTCGGACAGAAGACCACCGCCGCAGCCGATGTCGAGAATCCGAAGCCCGGCGAAGGGCTCCGGCGCGCTCTGGTCTCGGTCGAATTCCGCCGCGATCTGGCGGGTGATGTAATCCAGCCGGCAGGGGTTCATCTGGTGCAACGGCTTGAACTTGCCGGTCGGGTCCCACCATTCGGCGGCCATCGCTTCGAACTTCGCCACTTCCGCGGCATCGACGGTGGTATGGGCAGTCATCGCATCTTCCGTTCATCGTTGCGCGCCTGCCCCGTGGCAGGCTGGCCTTTCACCCTATATAGAACTGTCATGGACAAAACTTCAGGCCAAAAGCGCGCAGTCGAATTCCTATACGGTGCCGTCGAGCCCTTCGATCAAAGAATGCTCGATGTCGGCGACGGTCACCGTGTCTATGTCGAGCAGTGCGGCAATCCCTCCGGCGTGCCGGTCGTCGTCGTGCACGGCGGCCCCGGCGGCGGATGCAGCCCGGCGATGCGGCGCTATTTCGACCCGAACATCTACCGGACCATCCTGTTCGACCAGCGCGGCTGCGGCCGGTCGCGCCCGACGGCGAGCGTCGAGGCGAACACGACCTGGCACCTTGTTGCGGATATGGAACTGATCCGCGAGGTCTTGGGGATCGACCGATGGATCGTCTTCGGCGGAAGCTGGGGGGCGACCCTGTCGCTGATCTACGCGATCACCCATCCCGAGCGGACGGCGGCGCTGATCCTGCGCGGCGTCTTCCTGATGACGCGGGCCGAGCTTGACTGGTTCTACGGCGGCGGGGCGGGCGCTTTCTGGCCGGAGCATTGGGCGCGGTTCTGCCACGCTGTGCCGGAAGACGAGCGCGCTGATCTGATCGCGGCCTATGGACGGCGGCTCTTTTCCGGCAGCTACGGGGAAGAGACCTATTTTGCCCGCCTGTGGGCCGGGTGGGAAAACGCGCTGGCGACGATGGACCACGCCGGCGGGTTTGGCGACAGCCCGGCCGAATACGCCCGTGCCTTTGCCCGGCTGGAAAATCACTACTTCACCCACGCGGGCTTTCTGGACCACGACGGCTGGATCCTGTCGCAAAAGCACCGCCTCGCCGGCATTCCGGCCGTGATCGTGCAGGGGCGCTATGACATGATCTGCCCGCCCAGATCCGCGTGGATGCTGGCCGATGGCTGGGAAACGGCCGACCTGCGCATGATCCCGTCGGCCGGGCACGCCCTGTCGGAGCCGGGGATAAGCTCGGAACTGGTGCGGGCGATGGACGCCCTGCGCGACAAGATCGGCACGCTGGGGTTCTGAACGATCAGGCGACGGCCTCTTGCCGGTCCTGTGCGGTCTCTGCCGCCTTAAGCGCCCCGTGCAGCTTCCGCCCCATGCGAATCCATGGGCCGGGGCCGACATCCTCGCGGTAGATCGTCGGTTGCGGCGGGGGGGCGGTCAGGGCAAAGCCCGGTTGCCGGGCCGCGATGGCCTCGCTGAACCGCGCATTCGCGCTTGCAAAGCGGGCCAGCAGCCGCATTTCTTCGGCCCGGGTATAGATCGTCGTCGGCCGGCCTTCCCCGAATTCCGCGCGCAGGGCGCTGCGCGCCTCATCGACCAGCGAACGGGGCGCAGGCCAGGGCGCGGCGATCTGGCTGGCGATCCAGGCCGCCAGCGGATCGGGCGAGGGATTGGACAGTTGCCCATCCGCCCCCGGCGCAAGATCGGCGGGGGTCAGCGGCAGGCCCAGAAGGTCAATGAACCGCCCAAGAAGGCCCCCGGGCGCGCGCGCGGTGCCGGCATAGTCGATGTAGGTGATCTCGTCGGGCGCGAAGGCTGTCCGCAGGTGATCGTCGAGCGCGGCAAAGTCGAGAAACAGCCCCGCGCCGAAGCCGCTGGCGAGCGACGCGGCAAGGAAGTTCGGCCATGGCGGCGGGGCCTGTTTCTTCGACACTTCAAGATAGATCGATTGCAGGTAGGATCGCTGATCGCGCAGCGTGCAGACAACCTCGACCCGATCGAAGCGCGACAGAAGCCCGCGCAGCTCGCCAAGATCCACGGACGGCTCCGGCATCCCGCGCGAGAATTCCTCGCTGGACAGGAACAGCGTGCGGCCGGGCACGGGCGCCGCGGTCAGGCGCGTCCATGCCTCCTGCGGTCCTTCGGGCAGGGAGAAGACCTCGGGCAGCGGCAGCCAGCGCATCGCCAGCCCGTGGTGCCCGGTCGTATGGCCAAGCGCGGGGTAGTCCACGCCATGCGCCGCCAGCAGGTCGCGGTTCGCGTGAAACGCGTTCTGGATCGTCGTCGTGGCCGTCTTGTGCGTGCCGATGTGCAGGATCACCTTCGACATTCCTCACCTCCAGTCGCGCAGCACGTCGAGAAATCCGTTTCCCCATGTCAGGCAGGGTTCCAGAACCGCCTTCTCGCCCCATTCGTTCCAGGCATTCAGCATCACCTCCCCCCGGTAGGAGGTCGCAAGCCGGGCGTCGCTGAGCCCGTGCAGCCAGCGGCGAAAGGCGCCGGGATGCGCGCCGTGGGCGATATGCGCCGCAGCGCCCCGCCGGGCGGTGTTGTCCCAGCCGGGCATGACGCCCGCGATGGTGTTGGGCGGAAGGCTTGCCGCATGCCCGGGCGACAGGCTGCGGTCGATCACCGCGTTCAAATCGTAGATCAGGCCCTGAAACCCCGGCGCGGGGGGCGGCTGCATCCGGTTTCCGTCCGGTCCGCCGTGCAGGTAATCGGGTGGCGCGACAAGACCGTGGGGCGGCATTTCCACCCAGAAATCAACGGCATCCGACGGGACCGGGTGCGGCCCGTCCAGATGGAACCGCACGGCGCCCAGTTCAACCGCGCCCAAGCCAAGCGCACGCCATGCGGCGCGCAGCCGGGCGATGGTTGCCACCGGGTCGGGCAGGTCTTCGGGGCGATAGATCACGAAGCGGGGCCGGCTGCCGTCGGGCCGCCCGTAACGCGGATCGCGGAGGTAGGGCAGGGTGGAGACGGCCAGCCCCTCTTCGAAGCCGGGGGCGTAGGTCTGCTCGACCAGAACCTCTCCCGAAAGCCCGTCCCAATTCCGCCGCCAGCTTTCGTTCGCCCAGCAGAGGTAGAAGGGAAAGTCGATCTCTGGCCGGGCCAGCAATCCCTCCATCGGGGCATTCAGCATGCGGCGACCGTCGAACCAGTAGTGATAGACACAGAAGGCATCGATCCCCGCCCGGCGGGCAAGGGCGGCCTGTTCCCCCATCACCTCGGGCCGCGTCAGGTCGTAAAACCCGAGCGCGCCGGGCAGTGCGGGTTGGTCGTGCCCGTCGAACTGAGGCCGGGCGCGGGCTGCGGCCTGCCATTCGGTGTAGCCCGTCCCCCACCAGCGGTCGTTTTCTTCCGTGCGGTGAAACTGCGGAAGGTAGAAGGCCGAGACAAACGAGGCGCGCGGGCGCGGGGGGATGCTGCCGCCAAGGGCGGCGGTTTCCCGTATCCGCAGGCCGCTGTCTGCGACCATTGCCCCGATCGCCCGCTCGAACGCGTGGGCGAGCGTTCCGTCCACCTGACCCGTCTCTGGCTCGAACAGGGTCTGATCCAGCCGAAGACCGCGGATCATCGCCAGTATCACGGGCTTGAGCCAATACATCGAGCCCGCCGGAAACGAGGGTGCGACGGGCGGGGATATCCCGATCCGGCGCAGCAGTGTCGCGGCGCGATCCTGATTCGCCCCCCACCAGCCGGCGCCGCTGTAATGCTGCCCGTCGGCGACCCAGAGGCCCGCGCCCTCGTCGCCCAGAAAGGCGTTGAGCTTTTCCGCTGTGCCGGGCCCGGGAAGGATGCCGCGGATCAGCGCCTGCCGCCAGGCATCGCCGTCGCTTCGGTGCAGCGACCGCTTGGTGTGGATCTTCGCGACCGCGACGTAACCGTCAAACAGGCCCGCGTTGACCAGATGGACGAAGGGAAAGATGTCGCGCCCGCGGTTGGGCATCACCACGGCCATGGCCCCCGGAAAATCCGCGCGAATGGCTGCGGCCAGAGGCTCTGCCGCGCCATCCCCGCGATCCGTCACGGTGACATAGAGATCGAAGGGAATATCAAGCGCCCCGAGCGCCGCCGCGAGTTCCGGCCAGAGGTCGTGGTAATAGACATGCGCCACGACCGCATGGGGCGCGCGGCGATCATGTTCGGCCCGCAGGCTTGGCGCCGGCCCCAGCGGCGACGGCGTTCCCTGCGACAGGTCCAGCGTCAGCCGCTGTTCGTGGCGGCCATACAGCAGGAAATGCACGTAACCCCGCCCTGCCCAGTCGGACAGGTCCGGGTTGTGGCGCAGGTAGGCCCGGGCCGAGAATGCCGGGTGAGGGCGTCGCCCCTCCCGCTCGCCGAAGACGAGGTAATGACGTTCGGGAAAGCGCCGGAACAGGGGGTGCAGATGCGGATTGTCGCGCAGGTAGAAGGCGCGGTCGAAATGCCCGCTGTTCCGGATCGTCCGCAGATCCCTGCGGATGCGGGGGTTCGGATTGAGGAATTCCGCAAGCCACCCTGCCTGCCGGATCAGCCGCGCCGTCATCTTTATCCTGTCCTGTCACCGGTCTCGATCCGGCCAGATCTTCCTAGGACGCAGGGTTGAAAAAGCGGTTAACCGGCGTCAGTCGTTCAGGATCGCGCGATGGGAATGGCGCAGCGCCAGAAGCCCGGACCCAGCGTGACGAGCGAGATGCCAAAGACCAGCGTGGGCGAGATGTAGTCGGGCCGGTAGCTTGGATAAAAGCCGGCCCGCATGGCGCCCGTGATGTGGATGAGCGGGTTGAACCACAGAAGGGCCCGCATCTGCGCCGGCAGCCCCTCGAACAGGAAGAAGATGCCCGAGACGAGAAACAGCGGGCGATTCGCGATGGACCAGATCGTGTCCCAAAGCGGGAAGACGGCGCGCAGGTAACAGTTGAGCGTGCCGACCCCAAGGCCGAGTGCGGCCGCCATCGACAGGCCCAGAAGGATCGCCGGCCAGTCAAGCGCCGCCCGCAGGCCGAAGATCGCGTGAATGCCAAGGATCACAAGGGCGAAGACCACGATCTGCGTGAGGGCGTTCAGGGCGAATCGGGCAAGGATCGCATCGGCGAAGGTGACGGCGGGATAGGCGAGAAGCGGTTTCGAAAAGACGATCGACAGCGCGACCTTTTGCGCCAGCACGGAATAAAGCGTGAAGGGCAGGCAGGCTGTGGCGTAGAAAAGCGGGAAATTCGTTCCCAGGGCAGGCCGCTCAAGAAAGACCGAGAAGGCGAGCGACAGAACCGCAATGCCGCCCACCGGTTCCAGCACCGCCCAGAGATAGCCGCCGGGGGAACGGCCATAGGTCGTGGCCATCTCGCGCAGCATGAGCGCCACGATGGTTCGCAGGCTGGCGATCAGCCAGTGGCCCCGAGCGGTCGCCGCCCCGGTCGCATTCACCATTTAACCACCATTTCGCGTCATCCCTTGGTCTGGTCGCCATCGTGGCGGCCCGTCCCGGTGATAGCCGCCAAGTCTTAGCGGGGCGTTTATGGCGGACAGGAGCCTGCGCATGTCCCTGGCTGATTCAGAGCCTGTTTCCGCCCCGGCGCGGCCCCTTGGTCCCGTGTTCGGGGCCCGTCCAGTGGCGGCGCCCGCGGCGGCGGCGCGTCTGAAACCGCGGCACTTCGGGCTCTGGATCGGCTTTCTGATCCTGGTTCTGCTGCCCACCGCGCTGTCTGGCGGCTACCTCGCCCTGATCGCGGCCGATCAGTATGACGCGACTGTCTCCTTTGCCGTGCGCAGCGAGAAACCGGCAAGCGCTTCGACCCTGCTTGGCGGGATCGCCCCCCTTTCGGGGACAAGCGATACCGATGCGGCGATGGTCGCGGCCTATCTGCAAAGCCCGGCCCTCGTGGACGAACTGGACCGGCGGCTCGACCTGCGGGCGATCTTTGCGCGGCGCAGTCGGGCCGACCCGGTTTTCGGCTTCGATTCCCGCGGCAGTCGGGAGGATCTGGCGACCTACTGGGCGTGGATGGTGTCGGTTTCCTACGATTCGGGAACCGGGCTGATCGACTTTCAGGCCCGCGCCTTCACCGCACAGGATGCACAACGGATCGCGCAGGAAGCCTTTGACGCTGCCGCGCGCATGATAAATCGCCTGTCGGCCATTGCCCAGAACGACACCACCCGCGCCGCCCGCGAGGAGGTGCGGCTGGCCGATGACCGGCTGACCCGAAGCCGCGCCGCGCTTCAGGCGTTCCGCACGCGCACAGGATTCGTCGAACCGGGCCTGGACGTGACCAGCCAAAGCGGGCTGATCGGCGCACTGCAACAACAGCTTGCGTCGGGCATCGTGACGCTGGGTCTCTTGCAGCGGACGACGCAGCCGGACGATCCCCGCATTGCCGAGGCGACCCGCCGCCTTCAGGTGATCCGGGACGAAATCGCGGCCCAGCGGCGGGTCGCCGCCCGTGGCGCATCGGGGCAGGACGGATATGCGCGACTGATGGCGGAGTATGACCGGCTCATGACCGAACAGTCCTTTGCCGAAAAGACCTATCTCGCCGCGCAATCCGCCCTCGATGCGGCCGAGGCGGCGGCCCGCAGCCAGTCCTATTACCTTGCCGCATACCAGACACCGATGCTGGCGCAGACGGCGGAATATCCGCGCCGGCTTTTGCTGACGGGGCTGGTCGCGCTGTTCGGCTTCCTGATCTGGTCGGTTCTCGCGCTAATCTACTACAGCCTGAGAGACCGGCGGTGATCCAGCTTCGCAACCTCTGCAAGACCCATGCGATGCTGGGCCGACGCAAGATCGTGGCGCGCAACATTCACGTCACCTTTCCCGCGGGCGTGACGGTCGGTCTTCTCGGGCGGAACGGGGCGGGCAAGTCCACGCTCCTGCAGATGATCGCCGGCACGATGGACCCGGACAGGGGCGAGGTGATCCGGCATGGGTCCGTCTCGTGGCCGGTCGGGTTCGCGGGCAGCTTTCATCCCGACCTGACCGGGGTGCAGAACGTGCGGTTCGTGGCGCGGGCCTACGGGGTGGACAGTGACGACCTGACCGATTTCGTGGAGGATTTCGCCGAGCTCGGCGACCATTTCGACCTGCCGCTGCGCAGCTATTCCACCGGAATGCGCGCGCGGCTGGCCTTTGGCTGTTCCATGGGGATCAGGTTCGACACCTATCTCGTGGATGAGGTGACATCGGTCGGCGACCCCCTCTTCCGCCGCAAGAGCGAGGCGGTCTTTCGCGCGCGCACGGCCGACAGCGGGGCCATCGTCGTCTCGCATTCGCTGGACATGCTGGAAAAGCTCTGCCAGTCCGGCGCGGTGCTGGAAGACGGGCGGCTGACCTTCTACCCGAAGATCGGCACCGCCATCGCAAACTACCGCCGCCTTCTGGGCCTGCCGCAGGTCTGACTCAGGCCAGCAGATCGTGCAGAACGTGGCTGCCCGCGATCTGCAGTTCGATATGGCTTTGCGCCGCGCCGTCCACCAGGGCCCAGATGATCTGGTGCGTGGGTTCGTAGATGACGAAGGCCTCGGCCACGTTGGGCGCGCCCGCATGCGGTGTGTTGCCGAAATTCACCCTGAAATCAGAGGCATGGACGCGGGGGTCGCCGAACATCAGCCGATCGCCCTCGGCCGCGGAATAATCCTTGATCCAGTCCGTGCCGTTGCCGGGCTTGCTGCCGTGGAAGAAGACATCCGCCCCGGGCCCCCCGATCAGCTTGTCATTGGCAAAGCCGCCGTTCAGGAAATCGTCCCCCGGCCCGCCGAAGATCACGTCGGACTGCGGTCCGCCCGTAAGCGTGTCGTTGCCATCATTGCCGATCAGCCGATCGCCGCCGAAGCCGCCGATGACGATATCCGCCCCGGTCCCGCCGACGATCGAATCATTCCCGTGGCCGCCGTTCAGCGTGTCATTCCCCGCGCCGCCGAAGATCATGTCGCGCTGGTCGAGAACGGTGCGTCCGCCGCTGATCGAATCGTTGCCGTCCCCGCCCGACAACGTGTCCCGGCCATCCCAGCCGCGCAGCGTGTCGTCTCCGGCGCCGCCGTAAACATGGTTGTTGCCGGGTCCGGACGACAGCAGATCGTTGCCGTCGCCGCCAAGAATGGTATCGTTCCCCGCGCCGCCGTCCACCGTGTCGTTCCCGGTGCCGGCGTCGATCGAATCTGCCCCGTCCACCTTGGTCGGGCCGCCATAGATCAGGTCATTCCCGGCCCCGCCCGTGATCGTGTCGGCCCCGTCGCCGCCAAGGATCGTGTCATTGCCATCGAGCCCCGCGAGCACGTCGTTGCTTGGGCCGCCCACGATCGAGTCCGGGCCGGCATCGCCTGTCAGGTGGTTCGGACCCGCCGCGCCGATCAGCGTCAGGCCCGGCGGTGTGGAGGGTATCGTGTTCGCGGCATAGGCTCCGCCGTAAAGGCCGACGGGCTGGTGGCTTGCATTCAGGATGTCAGCATTTGTGAAATCGGCGGCCGACAGGGGGGTCTTCGTGGCCGATGTGACCGAAACGTAAAGGCTTCCGAAGTGCAGATCGGCCCCGGTCGTGGTCGGGGTGATCGTCAACTGGCTGACATTTTCCAGCAGCGGCAGGCGGGACAGGTCGAGGTGATCCACCCCCGGCGTGTAGTCGAGCACCGCGCCCAGCTTGCCATCCACCCCGGCGGCCGCGGGATCGAAGACGAAGGTATCCGCGCCCGCACCGCCCTTCAGCTCGTCCGCATCGCTCAGCGCGATCAGGATGTCGTCGCCGGCGGTTCCGGCGATCGTCCCGCCACCGCCACCTTCGATCACCTTGCCGAAACCCGACAGATCGACCGTGAGGGCGGTCAGCCCCGGCTCGGTGCCCGAGGTCGCGAAGACCTCGAGCGTCGAACCCTGCACCGCGCTTGCCAACCCGGAGACGTGCGCCAGCGTGCTGTTCACCGCGTCCGCCACCGTTGCCACCTGCGACAGGTGCCCGTCCGGCGTCAGCGCGAAAAGGCTTATCCCGTCGTCGCTGCCTGCGGCGGCGATGAACGTCACGCCCTTCAGGCTGGCCGCGGTCAGGTGATCGACGCCAGCAAAGCGGCTGTTCAGATCGTCCACGACCTGGTCGGTGGCCTTCATCGACCCGTCGGACGCCACCGCCACGACAGTCAGCGTCGAAGACCCCGCCGCACCGACGATGGCGAAGTCCTGCCCCCCGGCATTTGCCGCGACGATGGCCGTCGGCGTGGTGATGGCAAGACCCTGTTCCACCCCGAGCGTGCCGGAATAGCTCAGCCTGCCGTCGCTGCCGATCGTGTAGCTGAGCAGCCGCGAATCGACCGACATGCCCGCGATGAGATGCTGCACCGTGCCGGTGTCCACCTCGGCCAGCGCGGTGATCGGTCCGCCGGTCGGCGCACCCGTGCCAAGGGCGCTTGCAACCGGCGCAAGGCCCGCGCTGGTGAGCGAATAGCCATCCGGCGCGCCGCTTCCGTGCGCGGTGAACAGAACGGTGCCCGTCGGAACGCTGACCTCGACCGTCTGCGACGTGGCATGCGGCAGCGCGGCCTGTGCCGAAAGCGTCCCGGCCATCTGACCGGCAAGGCTTCCGTCGGCATTCAGCGCATAGGCGGTCAACGCGGTGTCATAGGGTCCGACCGGCAGCAACGCCGTCGTCCCGTTCATCGGCACCGTCATGAGCTGGGTCGATGTGATCGAGGCCGAAGGGGCGGAATAGGCTTCTGTCCCCAAAAGGGTCAGGCTGCCTCCCGAACCGATCCGGTAGGCGCTGATCCCCCCGGTGCCGCCATTGGCCAGATAGAGAACCGGCCCCGCGCTGTTGTTCCCCACCGCCATGCCGGTGACATCGGTGAGAAAACCGCCCGCATCGGCCGGAATCGTGTCGAATATCGTGAACCCGGTCATCTTCGCCCCCGCGCTGACCCATGGCGCAAGGCTGCGGAAAGGCTGGGCTTGCCATGCGGCGCGATTGTGGCCCGGTCTGGGCTTTTGCGAAGGACTTTAGTCGATTTCGACGCGCAGGCGCCGCGGCAGCAGATCGTTCATCCGCGCCAGATGCACGGGCCGGGTGCGGGTCTGGAAGTCGAACCGATCCACCACGTCCGCGCGCGCGGCGGGGCCAAGGGGGGCGAAATCCTGCGGGTGGGTCAACACTTCGATCACCTGGCGGGCCAGAGCGTCGGGCGACAGGAAATCGACCAGCAGGCCGGTCTCGCCGTGCCGGATCACCTCGCGCACCGGCGCGGTGTCCGACGCGACCACGGTTGCGCCCATCGCCATCGCCTCGAGCAGGGACCACGACAGCACGAAGGGAACGGTCAGATAGACATGGCAGCGGCTGATCTGGATCACGCGCTGAAAGTCGCTGTAGGTCACGCGGCCCAGGAAATGGACACGGTCCCAGTCGATGCGGTCGCCCAGCTCGCGTTCCATCTGGCCGCGATAACCGCCCTCGGCCGGGGCGGCCCCGCTGTAGGAGACTTCGCTGCCGCCGATGATGAGGGCCCGGGCATTCGGGCGGGCGTCGAGGATCGCGGGCAGGCTGCGCATGAAGATATGGAAGCCCCGCGCCGGTTCCATGTTCCGCGCCATGTAGGTGAAGACCTCGTCCGCGCGGGTCAGCGGATGGTCGAGCCGCGCCAGAGGCACCGCCGCCTCGGGGTTCGGGCGCAGAAGGTCGGTGCGGACGCCTTCGTGGCAGACGTAGCTTTTGGCGCGGAATTCGGGCGGATAGGTGCCCATCTGCCAGTCGGTCGGGCATTGGCCAAGGTCGATCTGCGGCAGGCACAGATGGCTGAGCGCGTTCCGCGACATCAGCACCTGCGGCGAGGATTCGGCGGGTGGAAACTCCGGGTCGAAGCCGACCGATCCGCCGTTGGTGATGTAGTAATATTCCCAATAGCCGATGATCGGCACGTCGGGCCAGACGTGCTTGAGGAAGGTCAGCTCGCCCCATCCGGCGTGGCCGATGACGATGTCGGGGCGAAAACCCTCGGCGGCGATCTTGCGGCAGGCCAGCATCGCGCCAAGCGCGGTGCCCATGCTCTCCTCGAAATGCCGGGACAGGGCGTAGGCGTCTTCGCCCGGGCGATGGTGCGGGCGGTAGCGGGCCACGGTGACGCCTGCGACCGGCTCCACCTTCTCGCGCTGGGTCAGGAAGACGATGCGGTGGCGCCTCTGGTTGCCAAGATACCGCAACATCTCGCGATATTGGCCCGGCATGTTCTGATGCACGAAGAGAATGTTCACGGACGCGCCTCCCTCGGCTTATGCCTAGGCAGCGAAAGGGTTTCCCGCAAGCGCGCTATAGCAGGCCGAGGGTGGTCATGAGCCACAGGAGGGCGGTGCCGAACCGGTGCTGCCGCCGGATGCCCAGCCGGGCGAGCGCAAGGGCGCGGCGCCAGGGCGGCAGGGCGCGGGCGGCGGCAAAGGCAAGAAGCAGGGCGCGGTTATGCCGAGTCAGGTGCGCAGAGGCCGCGCGAAGGGCCGCGATGTTGTCATCGGTCCAGTCCCGCATCTCGCCCCGCAGGACGATCCGCCAGCGCCGCAGATGCGCGCGCAGGCCCCGGTTCGCGCCGATCACGTTGCGGTCGTGCTGGCGGTAAAGCAGGAGGGGGGCCGGGTCCGACAGCACCACCCCGCCGGCGCCGGTGATGATCTGGTAGGCCCACCAGTCATGCGCCCCGATCCTGTCCACCCCGTGCGAGGCCCGCTGTACCAGCCGGATTGCCGCGCGGTTCAGCACGATGGTGTTTCCCGGCGCGATGTTCTGCACCAGCGCATTGGCAAAACCGGGGGGGCGGGGCCAGAAATCCGACCGATGCAGGTGAAACAGACCCTGATTGCAGATCCAGACCCGCCCGAAATACAGCGCGGGTCTGCCTTCGGGCACGGCCGACAGCGCCGACAGCGCCCGATCCAGCTTGCCCGGCAGCCAGACGTCATCCTGATCGCAAAAGGCGGCAAAGGGCGGTGCGGGATCGAGGCTGCGCAACAGGTGCAGGAAATTCTGCGCATGGCCGCGACCCGGACCGCGGATCAGCCGCAGGCCCACCCCCGGATGCGCGGCGGCCCAATCGCGCACCCGCGCCGCGCCATCGTCGGCGGAGCCGTCGTCGCTGACGATCAGGTGCCAGTCGGGATGGTCCTGTGCCAGCAGGCTGTCCAGCTGCGCCTCGATGAAGCGGGCGCCGTCCTTGAGCGCAAGCAGGATTGCCACATCCAGCCGGGGCAGGGGCGCCGGAGTGGCCGGGGGCGACGGCGGACAGGCCGGAATGGGCTGGGCGGTCACGAAACGGTGCGCGGCGGATGTCATCGGGGTCCCCCTCGGTTCGGGTAACCCTAATGTCTCGCGGGTTAAGGCCAGCTGAAGACCCGTGCCTCGACGGGGCATCGCCGGACGTGCTAGCTGAGGGCAAGGCTGGACCGAAACGGAACAAGACGCTGACTGCCATCATCCGACGCCTTTGGAGCACCATCACCGGCGTGGTGCAGATCGTCGCCGACGCGCGGCTGGGCCTGATCTCGGCGGGCGTGGCCTTTTTCGCGATGCTGGCGATCTTTCCCGCCGTCGCCGCCGTCATCGCGCTGTTCGGCTATTTCGCCGATCCGAACGTCATCATGGGGCAGGTGCAGCTTCTGGCCGAATTCCTGCCCGCGGGGGCGTTCTCGCTGCTGCACGATCAGGTTTCCGCCCTGATCGACGCCAATGTCTCGGCGGTGGGCTGGGCCTCGGCCCTGTCGATCCTTGCCGCGCTCTGGTCGGCGCGGGCGGGCGTGGCGGCGCTGATCGGCGGGATCAGCGCGACCCATGGCGTGGAAGATCGCGGCAGCGTGGGTCATATCCTCGCGTCGATCCTGCTGACCCTGATCCTTGTCGGCGTCGCGCTGGTGGCGCTGGCTGCCGCGATCGTCCTGCCCATCGTTCTGGCGATCTTCCCGCCCGGCCCGATCGAGGCCGTCGCGGCCAGCGTGGTGAAATGGGGGATTTCGCTCGGTGTCGTGATGTTCGGCGTGGGGCTGGCCTATCGCCACGGGCCGAACCGCCGGGACATCCGCACCGCGTGGCTGTCGCCCGGGCTGTTCCTTGCGGTGATCCTCTGGGCCGGGGCCTCGGTCGGGTTTTCCTACTACATCGCGAATTTCGCGAGCTACAACCGCATCTACGGCTCCATCGGGGCGGTCGCGGCGCTGATGATGTGGCTTTACATCTCGGCCTATGTCGTGCTGCTCGGCGCGGCGCTCAACGCCGAGCTGGAGCGGCACCGGCTTCAGTAATCGCGCTGGTAGTAGATGCCGACGCCTGTGTTGCCGTCCGAGGTGGTGGAGCCCTTGACCGTGATGGATTTCGTGAGGTCGTAGTTCAGGTCGATCTGGGATTTGCCGTCGCTGCCCACGGTCACCTCGGTATAGACCTTGTCGGACAGGTATTTCCCGGCTTTCACTGCCGTGCCGCCCGTTGGATCGGTGGCGATGTCGAGATTGTCGAGGCCAAAGCCCGTGCGCAGCCGGCCCACGATCCCCTCGCCCCCCTTGCCGGCCAGCGTCGCCACGGCCGAGGCAAGCTGTGCCGCCTGAAAGGCGCTGATGTTGCTCAGGCCGCGCCCGAACAGCAGGTGCGACAGCACTTCTTCCTGCGGCAGCGCCGGGTTGGAGGAAAAGGCGATCTGCGGATCGGTCGCCTGCCCGGCGATGGTGATGGTCGAGGTGACGCCGTCGTTCACCGACGAGGCCGCGATCTGGACGAAGGGAACGAACCTGCCTTCAAGCTGCAGGGTCGCCTCGCTCAGATCGAAGCGCTTGCCAAGGATATCGAGCCGCCCGCGCAGAAGCGAGAAGCCGCCGCTGGGGATCACGTCGTCGGTGGTCCCGCCCAGCGTCACCGTGCCGCCCAGTTCGGCATCGAGGCCTCGGCCCCGGATGAAGACCTGGTTGGGCGCCTCGACCGTGATCGCCAGCGGGAAGGGGCGCGCCTTGCGGGCCGCCGGCGGGGCGGGCGGCTTGATGAGGCCCGCGCGCCGCAGCGTCGCGGCGACCTGAGGACTGGTGCCGACGTTCGTCAGCGTCGGGATCGGGGCGATGCCCCCCATACCGGTCGAGGGCACGCGCAGCTCGGTCTTGCCCAGCCGGATCGTTCCCGCGATCTTCGCGCCGCCCGTCAACGGCCCGTCGATGCCGATCTGGCCGCTGGCATGGGTGGAATACAGGTCGGGGTTCTTGAACAGCACATTCGCCAGCGTCGCCTGTAGGTTTGCCGCATAGGGTGCCGACAGGGCGATCGGCCCGTTCAACGACACCGTGCCGCCGCCCACGCCCGCGGTCAGCTGGACGCGGGCCTGCCCGCCGCCAAGATCGACGGTCGCGTTCACCGGGTCGGCCGACAGGCCGATGGTCGGGGCTGCCACCCGCGCCGGGCCAAGGGCGACGCGGCCCGACAACGCGGGCAGGCCGGGTTTGCCCTTCAGGCGCAGGTCGAATTTCACCGGGCCGCGGATCGACCGCGGAACGATCAGGCCGTTGATCACGCCGGCATCGACGCCGCCGGTCGCCGTCAGGTCCGCGGATGCGAAATCCGCCGAAACAGAGCCGGAAACACGGGCCGAAAGCGCGCCCGGCCCCGCGGCCTTCACGTCCAGTCCGTAGCCCTGCGCGCCCTGCTTGATCGTGCCGTCCACCGTCAGCGGCCCGGAAAAGCCGGGCGCCACAAGCGACAGGTCCGCAAGCCGCGCGGCCAGCGTCATCGCCTCTTGCGTGCCAGACGCCTTGGCTGACACCTGCGGGTTCGTGAGATCCAGCCTGTCGATACGGATCAGCCCCTTTTCGCGGGTCGCCTGCATCGAAAGCTCGGTCTTGCCGCGCAGAAGCCGCGTGGCCTCGGGTTGGTTGACGGAAAGGTTCTGGCCCGTGCCGGTGACGCCCAGATGCCCGGCGCCGTCGGCCAGCCTGTAGGTGACAGCCGCCGAAAGCGCGCCGCCATAGCCATGTCCAAGCGCTGCAAGGTCGGTGAAATCCAGCTTAGCCCGCAGGTCCGCCGCGTCGGGCTGGATCGTGCCGTTGGCCTTCGCCGTCAGGGTTGAGGCCTGCACCGTCAGGTCGCGCAAGGTGGTGCCCTTGGCGTCGCGCTTGGCCGACAGGGCGATCCGGCTGTCCCCGCGCAGGAGCGAGTCGACCTGCGCCTGGCCGATCTTCAGATCGCGCCCGTCCACCGTCACATCGGCGTCGAAGCTCCCCGCGAGCAGGGCGGCCGTGCCCTTGACCGCGACCGTGCCCGCCCCGGCCAGCGGACGTTTCACCAGTGCCGACAGACGCGACAGGTCGGCCATCTGCGCCGTCGCCTGCCCCGTCACCGTCACCGCCGATTGCAGCCCCGTGACCTGCCCCGCTGCCTTCAGCCGGTAGTCGGCCCCGGACAGATCGATCTGCGGCAGATCGAGCGGGCCTTTGGTGGTCCAGCCGAACTGCACGAGGCCCGAGAGCGTCTTGCCAAGGGCTGCGGCCACCGCCTCATCGGCGGGGGCAAGGCCCGCGGCTGTCAGATGCACGGTGCCATCGACTGCCCCGCCCTTGGCGTCCCGGCGGATGTGGCCGTCGCCGTTCAGGGAAAGCGCATCCGCGCCAAAATCGGCTCTGTTCAGGCCGGAAAGGGCGATCCTGCCCTGCCAGCCGTCGCCCTTGGCCGCATCGAAGGCAAGCGACAGATCCGCACCGCCGATCCGCGTGGGCAGGCCGGGCAGCGGCAAGAGAACCGGCTTGCCGTCCTTCCCGGCGATCCGGCCGTTCAGGTCCAGCAGGGTCGGCAGCCCGTCCGCGCCGATGGTGACATGACCGTCAAGCGTCATCGCCTGTGCGGACAGGGTGAGCTTTGGCAGGTCCAGCAGGCCGTCGGGCTGTTGCACGCCTTCGACGTCAAGCGCGACATGCGGGCCGAAGAAGTCCCGGTAGGCCGGCGCGAACAGCGGCGCCATGTCGCCGGCCAGCGTCGCGCTGAAATGATTGGCGCCCGGCTTGCCGTCCGTCCCCTTGTCGGCGGTCAGCGTGATCTTGCCCTGAAGGCGGGGCTGGCCGTCGGTCGCAAGCGCGATATCGGCCCGATAGGCGTCGATCGGGCCGGTGCCCTTCACGCTCAGCGCCAGAGCAGGCGCGCCGGGCAGGCCGATCAGGGTCGAAATCAGGCCGCCGGCATCTTCCTCGGCGGTCAGGGACAGCGACAGAACCCCGGTCTTGTTCGCATAGGACGCGTCGAGGGCAAAGACCCCCTTCGTTCCGTCGATGCGGCGCAGGTCCAGCTTGGCCGAGCCTTCGCCACCGGCAAGCTGCATGTTCCCCGCCACCGCCAGCACCGCCGCCTGACCCAACACCGGGGCGCCCAGTTCCACCCGCTTCGCCGCGATCTTTCCGATATGGACCGAGACCGGCAGGCTGGGCAGGCTGAACCCGCCCGCGGTGGCCGAAGGCGGCTGCGCCGGGCCGGGTTTCGGAAGGCGCGACAGGACGATGTCGTCGGCTGAAAGGTCGTTGACCTCGACCTTCCCGCTCAGGAGCGCGAGCCGGTTCCAGTCCAGCGTCACGCCCTTGAGCGTAAGCCAGACCCCCGCGCTGTCGGCGATGGTCATTTCCTGCATCGTCGCCTTCGAGGACAGCGCCCCGGAAAAGCCGGTGACCGTCACCGTGCGGCCCGGCCCGGACAGGCTCTGTTCCAGCGTGGACGCCACGAACCCCTTGTCCTGCGCGAGGGCCATCGTCGGGATCAGAAGCAGAAGGAAGGCCAGCCACCGCATCAGAACGCCTGCCCGATCCCAAGGTAGATTTGCAGCCCCTTGCCCGTGTGCCCGCCCGCCGGCACGGCAAGGTCCAGCCGCAGCGGTCCGATGCCGGTATCGTAGCGCAGGCCAAGGCCCGTCCCGGCCTGCCATTCCCCATTCGACCCCAATCCGCCTGCGGCGACATAGCCCGCGTCATAGAAGGCGACCAGGCCGATGCTTTGCGTCACCATCCCGCGGATTTCGCCCGAGATGGCGGCGAAGCTGCGCCCGCCCGTGCGAACGCCGCTGGGAAGCGCGTTGACCCCCAGCGACTGGTAGGGCTGGCCGCGCACGGTGCCGCCCCCGCCCGAATAGAACAGGTAGTCGCGCGGCGTGGCGGCAAGCGACGATCCCGCGACCGATCCGCCCTGAAGGCGCGCGGCCAGAACCACGCTTTTGCCGACGGCGCGATAGGTGCGGGTGTCAAAGGTCAGACGGACGCCCGATCCGGTGCCTTGCCAGCCCTTGAACGGCTTCACGCCCAGATCGAGGTAAAGGCCCTTGTGCGCGTCCAGCGGCTTGTCGCGGCTGTCCCATGTCGCCTCAAGCGGCAGGTTCACGTCGCGGTAGGCGGTCGTGCCGCTGCTGTCCGTCACCCGCTCGGCGTCGAAGCCTAGCCCGTATTGCAGCACCAGCCTGTCGCCCACGATCCGCTTCAGCCCGGCGCCCAGCGACAGCTTGTTGGCGCTGTAGTCGGTCAGCCTCTCGCGCTGGACCGTGCCGGTCAGGTAGCCTGCGGTGTCGGGCTGGAACGTCGCCGGGCGATCCAGACGGAAGGAAAGCTTGTAGCCGACCCCGCCCGTCTGTGCGCCGATCCCGTCCATCTCGCCGTCGATGCGCAACTGCTCGGCACCGCCCAGAAGGTTGCGGTTCAGCCAGAAGGCCGAGACCGTGGCACCGGATGAATTCGAGATTTCGCCGCCAAAGCCGATGCGGTGTTTCTTCTGGTCCACCACCGCGGCATCGACGTCGAGCGTGTCGCCCGGGCCGAGCGCCTTTGCTTCGGTCAGCGCGACCGAGGCAAAGGCCCCGGTGCGGCGCAGTCGGTTGGCGACGGTCTGCATCTGCTTCGGGCTGTAGGGTTTGCCGGTCGGGAAGCCCGCGATGGCCTGAATGCGGTCCCGCCGGACGGCGGATTTGCCGCTGATCGTCAACTTGCCGAAGGTCACCGGCGGGCCGGGGTCCAGCGCGATCCCGGCGTCAAGCCGGTTCGTGCGGTGGTCCGCGATGATCTTCTGGCTTTGCACCGTGGCCTTGGCGTGGCCCGCCTGCCGCCAGCCGGTGATCGACGTATCCACCGCGTCGCGGATCACGCCGCTTGCTGCAATGGCGCCCGGGCGAAATCCGTCGGGCAGAACCGTTTTCGGAGCCAGCGGCGCGATCCTTGCCGATCCGAAGCGAAAGACCGGGCCGGGGGTCACCGCGATGCGGATCGACCGGATCGTGGCCGGCGCATCCAGCGGCGCGATGTCCGCGGCCTCACGCCCGTTCACGTAGATATGCACAATGGGGGAATAATATCCCGCGCCGTAAAGCGCGCCGACCAGCCGCACGTAATCCGCGCGCGCCGCGGCGAACAGGTCCTGTGCCGGCGTGTCGCCCTTTTTCGGCGCGGTCATCACCAGCGAGGCGGCCCTCAGCCTGTCTGTCAGGTCCTTGCCTGCGCCGGGCGCGCTGAAGCTGATGTCGGTACTGGCCAGCGCGGGCGCGGCAGCGAGCGCCGCGATGCCAAGGGCCGCGGCCAGTCTCACACCCTGTCTTCGGCCCCTGCGCACACGATCCTCCACCTGCACCCTCTGCAATGTTGGCACGCCATCGCCCGGCCTTCAATCCGATGGCCCCGGCTGCGCGGATCACCGCAACGTGACAGCCGTTGCCCTCTTCCCCCCGGCCCGCCTGCATGGTTCTATCTTGGAAAAAGGGAGGACAGGAATGGTGCGGATCAGGCACGTGGCATTGGCGGCGGCGTTGCTGCCTGCTTCGGCGATGGCGGGGGAACCCAAGCTGCCGGCACCGGTGACGGCGCAGGACTACCGTCCGGTGAACCTTGACGAGGCGAAGCTGGGGCAATTGCTGTTCTACGATCCCGTCATCTCGGGCAACCGCAACATCGCCTGCGACACCTGCCACAATCCGCGCCTTGCGACGTCGGACGGGGTCTCGCTGGACATCGGCGAAGGCGGCATCGGCCTTGGCCCGGACCGCCATCCCGGCAAGACCGACATCCCCCAGCAGCGGATCGCGCGCAATGCGCCCGCGCTGTTCAATCTGGGCGCCAAGAGCTTCACGATCATGTTCGACGACGGCCGGATCGAGGAGGACCATACCCGCCCGTCCGGTCTGCGCACGCCCATGGAAGATGCGATGGTGAAGGGCTTCGCCTCGGTCCTGTCGGCACAGGCCATGTTCCCGGTGCTGGCGCAGGACGAGATGGCCGGCAACGATTCCGAGAATGATATCGCCAAGCTGGTGCGCAAGGGCCAGATCACCGGTCCGGGCGGCGCATGGGAGGCGATCGCCGCCCGCGTCTCGGCGATCCCGGCCTATCGCGAGATGTTCGCAAAGGTCTATCCGTCCATCGCCCAGGGAAAGCAGATCGCGTTCACCGATATCTCGAACGCCATCGCGGCTTTCGTCTCGTATGAATGGCGGTCGGACGACAGCCCCTTCGACAAGTATCTGCGGCATCAGGGCACCCTGCCGGCCGAGGCGATGGCGGGCATGAAGCTTTTCTATGGCCGGGGGGAATGCAGCACTTGCCATTCCGGGCCGTTCCAGACCGACAACAAGTTCCACGCGATGGGCGAGCCGCAGCTTGGCCCCGGAAAGACCCCGCGGTTCGAGCTGAACCAGCGCGACATCGGGCGGTTCCGTGTCTCGAACAACCCCGCCGACCTTTACGCCTTCCGCACTCCGTCCTTGCGCAACGTGACCGAGACGGGGCCGTGGGGGCATGCCGGTGCGCATGTCGATCTGAAGGAGTTCATCCGTTACCACGCCGATCCGGTGGCGGGGGCGAAGACCTACAAGCCGCAGGCGATCTTCCCCAAGGGCTATGTCGCCGAGAAACCCGATTGGGAAATCTGGAATGACCCGGCAGAGCGCAAGGCGATCCTTGCGCAGGTAAAGGCGAAGCCGGTGAAGCTGTCGGATGCGGATGTGAACGCGATCTACGCTTTTCTTCAGACGCTGAAAGATCCCGTGGCCCTTGACGGGCGGCTCGGCGTGCCGGCCAGCGTGCCGAGCCGCCTGCCAGTCGATACGCCGGTGAAATACTAGGGAGACGTGCGGCCCGCCCCATGGGGCGGGCGCTTGTCCCGTCGTGCCGGTCAGCCGCCTGCGTAAAGCGGGCCGACCACCAGGGCCTTGCCCTTGGCGCGCAGGCTCCACTTGCCGTCCACGTGGATCGGGGTCCAGTCGGACTTGGTGCCGTCGGGCCAGATCACTCGCACCTCGACCGTCTTGGCCGCGCCCAACCCGAAATGGATCGGCGTCAGGTGGCCCGAGGCGTGGCCACCGCCGATCGTGATCTCCTGATCCTGGAATTTCGACGGCGTGCGGACATCGACCCAGGCGCCCACGGCGTAGGCATTGCCGCCCGTGTCCATGCGCGGCTGCACCTCAAGCCAGTGGTTGTTGCCGGGCGTGTCGTTCTGCCAGACCTCCATCGGGGCGCGGCGATTCACGACCAGCAGGTCCAGCCGCCCGTCGTTGTTCAGATCGACCAGCGCCGCCCCGCGCGAACGTTCCTCGGTGCCCACGCCGGCCGCGTCCGCGCGCTCGACAAAGGTTCCGTCGGATTTCTGGATCAGAAGGTTGTTGGGGTCCTTGTAGGCATTCGTCGGCATCTCGTCCACGTTGCCCTTGGCGATGAACAGGTCCATCAGGCCGTCGTTGTTCACATCGGCGAATTCCGCGTGCCAGCCCGTCGAGGGGCGGCCGTCGTCACCCTTGTAGGGGCGCTGGGAATAGGTGCCGATCGAATAGGGCGCGGGGCTGAGCTTGCCCTTGTTGTTCAGCTGCAAGAGCTGGTCGCCCATCGACGTCGTCATGATGTCGGGATAACCCGTGCCCTTCAGGTCGGCGCTTGCGATCCCCATCCCCCAGAGCGAGACCTTGGGCCAGCCCTCGGCCGCGGTGAATTCGTGCGGGGGGGTCAGGTGCCACATCTGCTCGTAACCGCCGCTCACGTAATACTGGCGGTCGTTTGCGATGCGCAGCGTCCGTTCGCCGTTGCGGCGCCAGTCGGAGATCAGCATCGACAGGCTGCAGAACCCGGGCTTCAACGCCAGTTTCGGCCCGAACTCCCGCCCCTTGGGCCGGACGAGGTAATTCACGTCGCAGGCTTCGAACGGGCCGTTGGGGTTCTTGCGGTCCACGTAGTTGCCGATGGCGAGCGTGGGCCAGCTTTGTCCCTTTTCCCATGTGGCGGAAAAGGCCGTGGTCCACTTGTCTCCGGGGTCGAGGCCCCATTCCTTCGTCACGTCGGTGAAGGTGCAGTCCGGCCCGCCCTTCAGGATGACATTGCCGCCCGCGCGCATCACGAAGAGGTCCGCCCAGCCGTCGCCGTTGATGTCGATCGGATAGGCGCCGGTGACATCGGTCAGCGCGGGGATCTGGCCCAGCTTGAAGGTGATCGGCGCGCCGGGGCTGGATGTGGTGTTGATGTAGAGCCGCGAGGGGCCGGAGCCGCCCGCGACATACATCGACGGATAGCCCGAATGGTTGCAGTCCATGACCGCCACGCCACCGCCGACGAAATGCGCCCAACCGCCGGAATAGACCTGCTTGGCGGGCAATTCCGCCGCGCGGTCGATGAAATGCGGATCGAGCGGCGCATTGGCCGCCGGTGCGGGCAGGGCAAGGCCGGGCAGCGCCGAGGCCAGCCAGAGAAGCGCCGCGGCCTTCATTGCGCGGCCATGTCGCGGGCGGGAACCAGCAGGTCTTCCGTCACCGCCGAAAGCGCCAGCGCCGCGGCGCCATGGGCCCAGAGCAGGTCGCCCCAGGCGTGGATCTCGATCTTCGGGCCCTTGCGGCCGGTGTTGAGCATGAGGGCCTCCATCTCCGCCAGCGTATCGGCGGCATACAGGTAGTCATAGCGCATCCGGTCGCCGGACAGGATGATAAGCTCGGGGTCGAACAGGTTCACGACATTGGCCAGACCGACGGCCAGATACCGGCCCGCGCGGCGGAAGATCGACCGGGCGGCCGTGTTGCCAGCCTTGGCGTGATCGTAAAGGCTTTCCAGAAGCACGCCCACGCTGCGGCTTTCCTTGTAGGTCCAGTTCAGCGCCGTGGTCGCCTCGCGGACCAGCGCATAGTCGGCGATGTAGGCCTCGAGACAGCCGCGCTGCCCGCAGCGGCAAAGCGCCCCGTCCAGTTGCACCTTGGTGTGGCCAAGCTCCATCCCAAGACCCTGCGCGCCGCGATAGATGCGGTGGTTCAGGACAAGACCCATCCCCACGCCATGTTCGATCGTCACCACGGCAAAATCCGACAGCTTGCGCCCGACGCCGAACCAGAGCTCGGCCAGGGTCACGAGGTTGGCGTCGTTGTCCACATGCACCGGCAGGCCAAAGCGCGCGGCGGCGGCGGGGCCCAGCGGAACGCGGCGGTCCAGAAGCACGGGCGACCAGAGCGCGACGCCGCCCGAACGATCGACGAACCCCGGCACGCCAAGACCGACGGCGCTCAGGTCGTGACGGGAGATACCCGCCTTGGCGCAGACCCGGTCCAGCAGGATTTCCGAGGCGTCGAGCAGGGTGTTCAGGTCCATCGCGCCGGGCGTGCGGGCGATCGCCTCGCTGGCGATGAGCTGGCCGGAGAAATCGACGACGACGGCGGTATGCTCGCGGTCCGACAGCTTCATGCCCGCCACCCGATGCGCATCGGGGCGCACGCGCAGCGACACGGCCGGGCGGCCGCGGCTTGTTTCGCTGTCGCGCGGGGCCGCGGCCTCTTCGATCAGGCCGGCCTCGATCAGTTCCGAGGTGATCGTGGTGACCGAGGCCGGGCTGACGCCAAGATCCTTGGCGACATGGACACGCGGAATGAGGCCTGCGGCGCGAATCTGCTCGAACACCTGCTGGCGCAGGGGCCGCAGCGTGTCCGAAAGCGGCGGAATCAACGGCCCGACGCCTGTCGGCGCTGCGGCGCGATCTGCGCTGTTAGGGCCCGCTTTCGCTGGCATTTATTTGGCTACCGAAGAAAACATTGCAGAAAGCTTACCACATCCTCACAAAAATGCCGCATTGCGGCGTCCTGACAGGCATTCACATTGGCTCACAGAGCTTCACCGATGATTTTTATTTTGACAACTAAAATTATTGTGGCAACTTGAAGCTGTCCTGGCGAATCCGCCGGGGCGGCCGCTTCTTGCGGACGCGTATTGCATGGGAGGAAACTGATGCGCAAAGCGCTCACTCTGGCTGCCCTGATGTTGGCGGCCACGTCTCATTATGCCCTGGCGAAGGGCAAACTGATTGCCGTGTCCTGGAAGACCTTCCAGGAAGAGCGTTGGAAGACCGACGAAGCGGCGATCAAGGCCGTGGTCGAAGCCGCCGGCGACAAATACATCTCGACCGATGCCCAGAACTCGGCCCAGAAGCAGGCCGCGGACATCGAAGGCCTGATCGCGCAGAAGCCCGACGTCATCATCGTCGTGCCCTACGATTCGGACGCCATCCTTCCCTCGATCAAGGCGATCAACGACGCCGGGATCAAGGCGATCTCGTATGACGTGCAGTTCGAAGACCCGAGCGCGCTCTACATGAGCTTCGACAACGTCGGCGTCGGCCGCCTGATGGCCAAGACGATGCTCGAGAAGGGCGTGTCGAAGGGCAACTTCGCCTTCATCAAGGGCGACAAGGGTGACCCGAACGCCACCTTCCTGTTCAGCGGCATCCAGGAAGTCCTGGCTCCGTCGATCAAGTCGGGCAAGATCAAGGTCGTCTGCGACACGTTCACCGATGGCTGGAAGCCGAACAACGCGCAGAAGGAAATGGAACAGTGCCTGACCGCGAACAACAACAAGGTTGACGCTGTCATTTCCGAAAACGACGGCATGGCCTCGGGCGTTGTCGCGGCTCTGACCGCGCAGGGTCTTGCCGGCCAGGTTCCGGTGACCGGCCAGGATGGTGACAAGGCTGCGCTGAACCGCGTCGCGCTTGGCACCCAGCTCGTGTCGATCTGGAAGGACAGCCGCATCCTTGGCAAGGCCGCCGGCGAAGCTGCCGTCGCCCTGGCCGATGGTACCCCGATGAACAAGCTGAAGGGTGTGACCACCTTCAAGAACGGCAAGCATCACGTTCCGATGAACGCGATCCTGCTGGCGCCCGATCCGATCACCAAGGCCAACCTGAGCGACGTCATCAACGCCAAGTGGGTGACGAAGGCTGAAGTTTGCGCCGGTGTGCCGGCGGGCTCTGTGGCTGCCTGCAAGTAAGGCCGCCCACGTCCTGACCACAGCTTGGGCCGCGCTGCTTGTTCATGGAGCGGCGCGGCCCTTTCCTTAAGAAACGAACAAGCCGGCGCCAGCGGTCATCCCGTGGCGTAGAGCCCTATGGGTGGGGAAGAAGATGAAGGATAGCAAAACAACGAAGGCGTCCGAGGTCCGCGGCGAAGGCATGTTGACACGCTTTCTGCGGGCGACGGAGCTTGATGTCCGTGTCCTCGGCATGGTCGGTGCATTGCTGGTGATCTGGTGCGGCTTCGATATTGCCAGCGGGCTCAAGATCCCGAACAGCGGGCTGTTCGGCGGATCTTTCCTGACGCCGCGCAACATCTGGACCCTTCTTGTGCAGACCTCGTCGATCGCCGTGATGACGACGGGCATGGTGCTTGTCATCGTCATGCGCCAGATCGACCTGTCGGTCGGCTCGATGCTGAGCATGGTGGCCGTTGCCGGCGCCGTGGTGCAGGTCTTCGAGCTCGGGCCCTGGCTGGGCGTCGGCCATCCCATCATCTGGATCGCCGCGGTTGCGACCTGTCTGCTGCTTGGTGCGGCGGTCGGCGCGTTCAACGGGTTCCTGACGGCCTATCTTCAGATCCCCTCCTTCATCGTGACGCTGGGCGGCCTGATCGCCTATAGCGGCGTCGCCTTCCTGCTGGCCAGCGGCGTGACCATCGCCCCGATGGACCGGACCTATTCGATCATCGGCGGCGGCGTGCCGCAGGCCTGGCTTGGCCCGACCTGGAGCTGGCTGCTGGCTCTTGCCACCTGCGTTCTGATCGTTCTGGGCATCCTCAACAGCCGCCGTCAGCGCCAGAAGTTCAAGTTCCCGCTGCGTCCGGTCTGGGCCGAGGTCTTCCTTGCCGCGACCGGCAGCGCCATTGTGCTGGGTCTGACCAAGGTGGTGAACTCCTACCCCTGGCCGTTCATGCTCATCAAGGACTACGCGATCGCTCATCACGTCACGATCCCTGCCGGCGTCTCGGACCGGAACGGCAACGCCATCTGCATGGCGGGCGGTCAGGTCGTGCGCTGCGTGGACGGGCTGATCTACTACACCGGCTATGCCGTGCCCGTGCTGATCACGGTGGTGGTCGGCGCCGCGATGACCTTCGTTGCCAGCCGGACGAAGTTCGGGCGCTATGTCTATGCGATCGGCGGCAACCCAGAAGCGGCCGAACTGGCGGGCATCAACACCCGAATGGTGACCGTGAAGGTCTTTGCGCTGATGGGCTTCCTGACCGGCCTGTCGTCGATCATCGCCTCTGCCCGTCTGGATGCGGCGACCAACTCGCTGGGCCAGTCGAACGAACTTTACGTCATCGCGGCGGCCGTCATCGGCGGCACGTCGCTGGCCGGCGGCGTCGGCACGGTTTACGGGGCCATGCTGGGTGCGCTGACCATGCAGTCCATCCAGTCCGGGATGCAGCTTCTGAACCTGCCGGCCGCGTTCCAGAACATCGTCGTCGGCACCGTGCTGGTCCTTGCGGTCTTCGTGGACCAGTTCTACCGCCGCCGCGTGAAGTGAGGAGGAGATCATGAACGCACCCCTGGTTGAAATGCGCAACATCTCGGTGTCGTTCGGCGGCATCAAGGCCGTGGACGATGTCTCGATCGACCTCTACCCCGGAGAAGTCGTGGGCCTTCTGGGCCACAACGGCGCGGGCAAATCGACGCTGATCAAGATCCTGTCGGGCGCCTATCGCCGCGACTCGGGTCAGATCTTCATCAATGGAAGCGAGGCGCAGATTTCCAATCCGCGCGATGCCAAGGCCTACGGGATCGAGACGATCTATCAGGCGCTCGCGCTGGCCGACAACGTGGATGCGGCGGCCAACCTGTTTCTTGGGCGGGAACTGATGACGCCCTGGGGCACGCTGGACGACGTGGCGATGGAGGCCGAGGCGCGCAAGGTGATGGCGCGGCTCAACCCCAACTTCAAACGCTTCAAGGAACCGGCGGCGTCGCTGTCGGGCGGCCAGCGCCAGTCGGTCGCCATTGCGCGGGCGATCCTGTTCAACGCCAAGATCCTGATCATGGACGAGCCGACCGCCGCGCTTGGGCCGCATGAAACGCAGATGGTGGCCGACCTGATCCAGGAGCTGAAGCGGCAGGGTCTCGGCATCTTCCTGATCGACCACGACATCCATTCCGTCATGCAGCTTTGCGACCGGGCCAGCGTCATGAAGAACGGCCAGCTTGTCGGGACGGTGAATGTGAAGGACGTGACCGAGGATGACCTGCTGGGCATGATCATTCTCGGCAAGAACCCCGAAAAGGCGGCATGATGTATCTTGGGCTCGACCTTGGAACCTCGGGCCTGAAAGGCATCCTGATCGACGAAAACCAGAAGGTGGTGGCCGAAGCCTCGGCCCCCCTGACGGTCAGCCGCCCCTTCGACGGCTGGTCGGAACAGTCGCCCGCGGCCTGGATCGCGGCGACGGAATCGGTCTTCGATGCCCTTGCCGCCGCCCGGTCGCTGGATGCGGTCCGGGCGATCGGCCTTTCGGGCCAGATGCACGGCGCAACCCTTCTCGACGCATCGGGAGAGGTGCTGCGCCCCTGCATCCTTTGGAATGACACCCGCGCGCATCAGGAGGCCGCCGAACTGGACGGCGACCCGATGTTCCGTCGGATCACCGGCAACATCGTCTTTCCGGGCTTTACCGCGCCAAAGCTGATGTGGGTAGCCCGGCACGAGCCGCAGGTCTTCGGGCGCGTGGCCAAGGTGCTGCTGCCCAAGGATTACCTGCGGCTCTGGCTGACGGGCGACCATGTCGCCGAAATGTCGGACGCGGCCGGCACAAGCTGGTTCGACACCGGCGCCCGCGACTGGTCGGACGATCTTCTGGCGGCCACTGGGCTGTCGCGCGACATGATGCCGAGGCTTGTCGAAGGGTCCGAAGCCTCCGGGACGGTGCGGATCGAACTCGCCTCGCGGTGGGGCATGCGGCGCGACGTGGTCGTGGCCGGCGGCGGCGGCGACAACGCGGCGGCGGGCGTCGGCGTGGGTGTCGTCCGCGCGGGCGAGGCCTTCGTGAGCCTTGGCACCTCGGGCGTGCTGTTCGCGGCGAACGACGGCTATCAGCCCGCGCCGGAAACGGCGGTGCATACCTTCTGCCACGCGCTGCCGGACACCTGGCACCAGATGGGCGTGATCCTTGCCGCGACCGATGCGCTGAACTGGTATGCGCGGCTGGTGGGGTCGGATGCGGCCACGCTGACGGCCGATCTGGGCGCGTTGCAGGCGCCCGGAAAGACCCTGTTCCTGCCCTATCTGGGCGGCGAGCGGACACCACTGAACGATGCGGCGATCCGCGGCGCCTTCATCGGGATGGAACATGCGACCGACCGGACGGCGGCGACGCGGGCGGTGCTGGAGGGCGTGACCTTCGCCATCCGCGACTGCCGCGACGCGCTGGCCGCGACGGGGACGAAGTTCGACAGCCTGCTGGCCGTCGGCGGCGGCTCGCGGTCGGACTATTGGCTGAAGGCCATCGCCACCGCGCTTGGCATCCCGGTGCAGGTCCCCGTCTCGGGCGACTTCGGTGGCGCCTTCGGCGCGGCGCGGCTGGCGATCATGGCCGCGACCGGAGCAGGGACCGAGATCGCGACCGCCCCGGCCATCGCCCGCGTGGTGGAGCCGGACACGGCGCTTGCGCCCGCATTCGACATGGCCCATGCCCGTTTCCGCGCAGCGCAGACAGCCATCAAAGGCCTGACCATCTGAGGACGAAAATGACCGACTATTTCAAGGGCATCCCCGCCATCCGCTTCGAGGGCCCGGACAGCACGAACGACTTCGCCTTCCATCACTACAACCCCGACGAGGTGGTGATGGGCAAGCGGATGGAGGATCACCTGCGCTTTGCCGTGGCCTATTGGCACAGCTTTGCCTATCAGGGCGGCGATCCCTTTGGCGGCCAGACCTTCGAGCGGTCCTGGTTCGGCGACAGCATGGCGCTTGCCAAGCTGAAGGCCGACGTGGCCTTCGAGATGTTCGACATCCTGAACGCGCCCTTCTTCTGCTTCCACGATGCCGACGTGCGTCCGGAAGGGAAGGACTTCGCCGAGAACACCCGCAACCTTGAAGAGATCGTGGATTACTTCGCCGCCAAGATGGAGACGTCGAAGACGAAGCTTCTGTGGGGGACGGCGAACCTCTTTACCAACCGCCGCTACATGGCGGGCGCGGCGACGAACCCCGACCCGGACATCTTCGCCTTTGCCGCGGCGACGGTGAAGACCTGCATGGACGCGACCCACAAGCTGGGCGGGGCGAACTACGTCCTGTGGGGCGGACGCGAAGGGTATGAGACGCTCCTGAACACCGACCTGAAGGCTGAGGCCGATCACATGGCCCGCTTCCTGCACATGGTCGTGGACTACAAGCACAAGATCGGCTTTTCCGGCACGATCCTGATCGAGCCGAAGCCGCAGGAGCCCAGCAAGCACCAGTATGATTATGATGTCGCCACGGTCTATGGTTTCCTGCGGCGCTACGGGCTGGAAAACGAGATCAAGGTGAACATCGAGCAGGGCCACGCGATCCTTGCCGGCCATTCCTTCGAACACGAGATCGCGACGGCGGCCAGCCTTGGCATCTTCGGCTCCATCGACATGAACCGGAACGACTACCAGTCCGGCTGGGACACCGACCAGTTCCCGAACAACGTGCCGGAAGTGGCGATGGCCTATTACGAGATCCTGAAGGCCGGCGGCTTCACCACCGGCGGCACGAATTTCGACGCCCGCATCCGGCGTCAGAGCCTCGACCCCGAGGATCTGATCCTGTCGCATGTCGGAGCGATGGACGTCTGCGCGCGCGGCCTGAAGGCAGCGGCGGCGCTTCTGGAGGACGGATCGCTGGAAGCCGCCCGCAAGGCCCGCTATGCCGGCTGGGAAACGCCCGCGGCGCAGGAGATGCTGAAAAGCGGCACGCTGGACGGGATCGCGAAGCGGGTGCTGGCCGAGGGGCTGAATCCGCAGCCGAAGTCCGGCCGGCAGGAGCGTCTGGAGAACCTCTGGAACCGCTTCCTCTAGGCGGTCGTCCGTTCTGATACGCCCCGCCGGGGGCAGGGGGTCGGCAAGGACTTTCTGCCTCCGGCGGGGATATTTATGCCAAAGTGAAAGGGCTTGGCGGCGGCGCTTCGCTCTGCGCATCATGGGCGAATGGGCGTGCGACCGATCCTGACCAATGCGACCGCGCGGCGGGTGTTCCTGCAGCGTCATCTGCTGGACGAGGTGCAGACGGGTCCGGTCACGGCGGCCGATGTGGCATCGGTGGTCACGCGGCTGGGCTTCGTGCAGGTGGACAGCATCAACACGGTCGCGCGGGCGCATCACATGATCCTGCGGTCGCGCCTCTCGGGCTATCGGTCCGAGCATCTGCGGCATTTGCTGGAAGACCGCCGCGCGCTGTTCGAGCACTGGACGCACGACGCCTCCGTCATCCCGACCGAGTTCTTTCCCCACTGGCGGCTGCGCTTCGACCGGGCGCGGGAGTCGTTGGCCGAAAGGTGGCGGAGCTGGCGCGATCCGGCCTATCTTGACCGGCTGGAGGGGGTCTTGCGGCGCATCGAGGCTGACGGCCCGGTGACGGCGGCCGAGACCGGGGGCGACGCGCCAAAGGCGAAGGGCGGCTGGTGGGACTGGCATCCCGACAAGACGGCGCTGGAATATCTCTGGCGCACCGGGGCTTTGGCGGTGTCGCGGCGCGAGGGGTTCCAGAAGGTCTATGACCTGACCGAGCGCGTGATTCCCCCTCCGCATCTGCATCACGATCCGGGCTGCGACGCGACGATCGACTGGGCCTGCAATGCGGCGCTGGACCGGCTGGGATTTGCAACCTCGGGCGAGATCGCGGCCTTCTGGGCGAGCGTGACGCCCGCGGAGGCGCGCGACTGGTGCGCGGCGGCGCTGGACCGCGGCGCCTTGATCGAGGTCGATGTCGAAGGCGCTGACGGGGCGCGGCGGCGGTCTTTCGCGCGGCCCGATCTTCTGGACGAAACGCCGCCCGAGCCGACCGGAAGGCTGCGCATCCTCAGCCCCTTCGACCCGGCCCTGCGCGACCGCAACCGGGCGGAGCGGCTGTTCGGGTTCTTCTACCGGATCGAGGTCTTCGTGCCCGAGCCGCAGCGGGTCTATGGATACTACGTCTTCCCCGTGCTGGAGGGCGACCGGCTCGTGGGGCGGATCGACGCCAAGGCGGACCGGCAGGCATCCAGCCTCGCCGTGCGGGCCTTCTGGCCGGAACGCGGCGTGGCGATGGGCGCCGGACGATGCCGACGGCTGGAGGCGGAACTGGACCGGCTGGCGCGGTTCTCGGGCTGTGACAGGGTCGATTTCGCGCCCGGCTGGCTGCGCGATCCGCTTTAGTCGAAGAAGGGCGTCATCTGCGCGACGACCACGGAATTCTCGGCCAGCGCGCGCTCCATCAACTCTTGTTCCTCGTCCGCGATCTCTTCGCCCTCGGCAAGGCGTTCGGCAAGGCTGCCGTAGCCGGTGACGTCCAGCGGATTCATCTCGGCCGCCTTCAGAAGCGCCACGGTCTCGCGCACGGCCTCGGCCTCGTCCACGCCGGTGGCGTAGCACAAGAGCCCTGCGCCCGTCGCCTTGTCGGGCAGGCCGTCCCCCGCGCAGCGGCCAACCTCGACCAGGAGGGTATAGACCTGCTGGGCCTTGGGTTGCTTGGCATCGGTCATGTCATACCCTCCCGGGGGGCGGTCGGTTAGTCCCGCAGCAATTCGTTGATCGAGGTCTTCGACCGGGTCTGCGCGTCCACGCGCTTCACGATCACCGCGCAGTAAAGGTTCACGCCGTTCTTCGACGGCATCGAGCCAGAGACGACGACCGAGCCCGCGGGCACTTCGCCATACATGACCTCGCCCGTTTCGCGGTCCACGATCTTGGTGGATTTGCCGATATAGACGCCCATGCCCAGCACCGAGCCTTCGCGGACGATGCAGCCCTCGACGACCTCGGACCGGGCGCCGATGAAGCAGTTGTCCTCGATGATGGTGGGGCCGGCCTGCATCGGTTCCAGCACGCCGCCGATGCCGACGCCGCCCGACAGGTGCACGTTCTTGCCGATCTGTGCGCAGGAGCCGACCGTGGCCCAGGTATCGACCATCGTGCCTTCATCGACATAGGCGCCAAGGTTGACGAAGCTCGGCATCAGCACCACGCCCTTGGCGATGAAGGCGGAGCGGCGGACGATGCAGTTCGGCACCGCGCGGAAACCCGCGGCGCGCCACTGGTTGTCGCCCCAGCCGGCGAACTTGCTGTCCACCTTGTCCCACCAGCCGCCGCCCTGCGGGCCGCCGGACTGCATCTCCATGTCCTTGACGCGAAAGCCGAGCAAAACGGCCTTCTTCGCCCACTGGTTCACATGCCACGTGCCGTCGGCCCGGCGCTCGGCCACCCGCAGCCTGCCGGAATCAAGCGCGGTCAGCGTCGCCTCGATGGCGTCGCGGGCGTCGCCCGTCGTGGCGGGCGTGATCGTGTCGCGGGCTTCCCACGCGGCTTCGATGGCGGATTCGAGGGCGGCATGATCCATGGTGTCCTCCGGGCGCTGGCATCACTGGCGCCGAGGCTATAGACCAGAGGGGCCCCCCGCGCAATCTGCGAGCGTCGGAGGAAGAGGAGCCGCCCATGACCGATGACCCAAGGATCAGCCGCCTGCGCGACGCGGGCGAGGATATGCGCCATGCCCGCGGCCTGCCGGATACGCCGCAGGCGCGGTCGCCCAGCTACCGGCTGGCCTATGCCGACACGGATTTCCTGCTGCGCGACGACATGCGCGGGGTTCGGCTGCAACTGGAGCTGTCGAAGACCGAGATCGAGCTGTCCGAGCGCGGCATCAAATCGACTGTCGTCCTGTTCGGGTCCGCCCGCATCCCGGAGCCAGCGCGGCGCGACGAGGCGGCCGCGGGTCTGGGCGATCTTTCCGACTATTACGGCATCGCGCGGGCCTTCGCGCGGAAGGTCACGGAACGGTCCCTGTCGATGGGGGGAAGCGACTACGTGATCGCGACAGGCGGTGGCCCCGGCATCATGGAGGCGGGAA
This sequence comes from Paracoccaceae bacterium, assembly GCA_028875855.1. Taxonomy (GTDB): domain Bacteria; phylum Pseudomonadota; class Alphaproteobacteria; order Rhodobacterales; family Rhodobacteraceae; genus Solirhodobacter. Next base: position 27,425 of record JAGWVA010000010.1, on the reverse strand, counting down.
ACCGTGGCGCCGCCGATGCGGGCGGGATTTCCATCGGGCTCAATATCGTGCTGCCGCATGAACAGCGGCCCAACGCTTATGTGACGCCCGAGCTGTGTTTCAACTTCCACTATTTCGCCGTGCGCAAGATGCATTTCCTGATGCGCGCGCGGGCCATCGTCGTCTTCCCCGGTGGCTTCGGCACGCTGGACGAGATGTTCGAGGCGATCACGCTGATCCAGACGGGTCGGATGAAGCGAGTTCCGATCCTGCTGTTCGGGCGGGGCTACTGGAACCGCGTCGTGAACTTTCAGGCGCTGGTCGAGGCGGGGACGATCGCGGCCCGCGACCTTGAGCTGTTCCGCTTCGTCGAGACGGTGGAAGAGGCGCTGGAGGTCATGGACGGGGCGGCGTAGCGGATGGTTCGGCTGGCGAGGGGGATCGAACGGATCGTGCCCCGGCTGCCGCCGGCGGCGATGGCGGTCCTGCTGGCGCTGATGGTTCTGGGGGCGGCCCTGCCGGCCTTCACCAGCCTGCCCCCCGTTGACCGGGACGAGGCGCTGTTTGCGCAGGCAACGAAGCAGATGGTCGTCTCGGGCGATCCGATCGACATCCATTACCAGACCGGGCACCGTTACAAGAAACCCATCGGCATCTACTGGATTCAGGCTGCGGCGGTGTCTGCCCTTGGCGGGGCGGGGGACCGGACGATCTGGCACTACCGGCTGCCGTCGCTGGCGGCGGCGCTGCTGTCGGTCCTGATGGCCGCGCGGATCGCGGGCGGGTTCGGCGGACGGATGGCGGGGCTGACCGGGGGGATGCTGCTGTCGGGGGTGTTCCTGCTGCTGGCCGAGGCGCATCTGGCCACGACGGACGCCTGCCTGCTGGCGGCCATCCTTGCCGCGCAGATGGTGCTGGCGCGGCTTTATCGCAGCGCGGGCGGTGCGGGGTTCGCGGTCGAACCCCTGCCATGGGCGCCGGTCGCACAGTTCTGGGGGGCGCTGGCGGCCTCGGTCCTGCTGAAGGGGCCGGTGGGGCTGATGGTCGTCGGGCTGACGGCGCTGGCCTTGGCAGGGGCCCATCGCCGCTGGCGCTGGCTGCTGGCGCTGCGGCCCGGGCCGGGAGTTGCCGGGTTTCTCTTGCTGGTCCTGCCGTGGTTCATCGCGATCACGGTGAAATCCGGCGGCGCCTTCTGGGCGGAGGCCCTGGGCCACGATCTGCTGGGCAAGGTCGTCGCCGCGCAGGAAAGCCACGGCGCCCCGCCCGGCAGCTACCTTGCCGCGCTTTGGGTGACCTTTTTCCCAGCCTCGATCCCGTTGGCGCTGTCGCTCCCCGCGCTTTGGGCCGCGCGGCGGCAGCCCGGTGTCATCTTCGCCCTGGCTTGGGTGATCCCGAGCTGGCTGGTGTTCGAAGCGAGCCCGACGAAGCTGATCCACTACGTCCTGCCGCTTTATCCCGGGCTTGCACTGGCGGTGGCGCTGGTCTGGGCTGGCGTGGTGCAGGGCGGGGCGCGGCGCTGGCAGGGGATCGTGGCGGGCGCACTCATCATGCCGCCCGTGGCGATCCTGATCGCGGCGGCGGCCTATGGCGTGCGTCTCGGGGCCCTGCCCGTCGTGCCGCTTGGCCTTGCGCTTGTCGTCTTCGGCCTTGGCGCCCTGCTGGCCCGCGCGGCATTCCTCGCCCGGCTCGAGATGGCCACACTCATTGGCCTGTGGCTGACGGGCGGGGCCTTCGCGGGCGGCTTCCTTGGCATCGCGGCGGCCATTCCCGCGCTCTGGCCCGCCAGAGCCATCGCGGCCTACGCCGTGCCGACGCCCGCCTGTCCCGCCCGGCCCATCGTCGCGCAGGGCTATGACGAACCCTCGCTTGTCTTCCTTGCGCCCGTCTCGGCACAAGGCCTGACCGCGCCCGACGCCGCCCGCGCGATGGAGGCCGACCGCTGCACGGTCGCCGCCATCGCCGACAGCGCGGCCTTTAAGGCAGCCGCAGAGGCCCTTGGCCTCGATCCCAGGGCGGCGGCGCGGATCGACGCCCTCGACCTCGGCAACGGCAGACGGCTGCACCTTACGGTCTACTCCGCGCGCTAGCCGTTCTTTCTGAAGCAAATAATCCCGCCGGAGGCGCAGCTATCCGCCCGCGCCCCGGCCTGCCCGTCACATCCCGGCTTCCGCCTCGATCGCCGCGCGGCTTTTTCGGGCGCGCTCGGTCGCGGATTTCAACTGCCCGCAGGCGGCCATGATGTCCTCGCCCCGCGGCGTGCGGATGGGGGACGCATAGCCCGCCTTGTAGATGATGTCGGCAAAAGCCTCGATCCGTTCCCAGTCGCTGCGCTGATAGGGCGAGCCGGGCCATTCGTTGAACGGGATCAGGTTGATCTTGGCCGGAATGCCCGCGATCAGCTTCACCAGCCGCTTCGCGTCCGCATCGGAATCGTTCACGCCCTTCAGCATGACGTATTCGAAGGTGATCCGCTCGGAGTTCGACAGCCGGGGATATTCGCGCAGCGCGTTCAGAAGCGTCTCGATGTTCCAGCGCTTGTTGATCGGCACCAGCGTGTCGCGCACGGCATCCGTGGTGGCGTGGAAGCTGACCGCCAGCAGGCAGCCGATCTCTTCGGCCGCCCGCGCGATCTCCGGCACCACGCCCGAGGTGGACAGCGTGATCCGCCGCCGCGAAAGCGAGATCCCCTCGCCGTCCATCACGACCTTCATCGCGTCGCGGACGTTGTCGAAGTTATAGAGCGGTTCGCCCATGCCCATCAGGACGACGTTGGACACCAGCCGGGTTTCGTCCTTGGGCTCTCCGGGTTTCGGCCATTCGCCAAGGTCGTCGCGCGCCACCATGACCTGGCCCACGATCTCGGCCGCGGTCAGGTTGCGCACCAGTTTCTGCGTGCCGGTGTGGCAGAAGGAACAGGTCAGCGTGCAGCCCACCTGGCTGGAAATGCAAAGCGTTCCACGGTTCTCTTCGGGGATGTAGACGGTCTCGACCTCGTGGCCGCCGGCGATCCGCAGCAGGTATTTCCGCGTCCCGTCGGCCGAGACCTGACGCGTGACCACTTCGGGCACGGCGATGGTGAAATGCTCCGCCAGCAGCGCGCGGTAGTCCTTGCCGAGGTTGGTCATGTCCGCGAAGTCGCGCACGCCCCAGTGATAGATCCACTGCCAGACCTGCCCCACCCGCATCTTGGCCTGCTTGTCGGGCGTTCCGGCGGCGATCAGCGCGTCACGAAGCTGGTCGCGCGTCAGCCCGACAAGGTTCAGGGGGCCGCCCTCGGGCAGCTTGCGCGGCAGGGTCAGAACGTCCTGCGTGATCGGGGCATTGGTCATCGTCGCGCTCTCCGGGAATGAGGCGACTGCTATATAGGATTTGCGGGCCGGTCGCAACAAAGGCCCCAGGGCGCTGAGCCATGGGGCCGGATCGTCAGAACCGCCGGGATGCGATCACTTCGCGCAGATCTTCTCGGCCTCGGCCATGGCGGCCGTGAAGCCCATCAGCGAGAAGGTATCCTTCGTCTCGGTCCCACGGTCGGAATGCGCGGTGATGGTCGCTTCGCTGCCGCCTTTCAGGGCGGCCAGCAGGCCCGATCCATCGGCCGGCGTGCGCGGCCAGGCCCATTCGCCCTGCGTGAACAGCTCGTATTTCTTGCCGTTCAGCTCCATCTCCGCGGTGGAATTCTTCGCGAAGGGGTAGCCGCCGGTAAACGAGATCTCGCCATTCGCCCCCGCGCCGGGGCGGAAGGTCACGAACAGCATGATCGGCCCGCGGTTCGCCTTCACTTCCTTGCCGCCGCGCATCGCCACCCACTTCTTCGGGGACGAGGCGCCCCAGCATTCCGTCGGATTGGCGGCCTTGAAAATGCTCCAGTCGTTCTTGACGTCCACGGGCTTGTTCGTCGCCGCCTGTGCCCAGGCGCCCGTTGCGATCAGAAGCGCGCCCGCAAAGAGAATGCCGCCCTCGATTACAGATTTCATCGTGGTCTGCCTCTAGCCTGTTGCTCTTGGCTCCGGCGTCTCGAACGCGCCTTTTTCGGTAGCGTGGCCGGTTCCAACTCGATAGGGGAGTCTTAGCGCAAGATTGCTTCTGCGCGAAACCCCCGTGCGCGGAAAATCGCGCAGCCGTGTAGGAGTAAACGGATGTCGTCGGCTATCCCCATGATCGAACTTTGGCGCGGCGGGCGGCTGGAAAGCCAGCACCTTGGCCATGCCGTCATCTGCGATGAAAAGGGCGAGATCGTCGAAGCCTGGGGCGATCCCTCGGCCGTGATCTTCCCGCGTTCGTCGTGCAAGATGTTGCAGGCGCTGCCGCTGCTGGAAAGTGGCGCCGCCGATGCCGCCGGGTTGACCGAGGCGCAACTGGCGCTGGCCTGCGCCAGCCATCAGGGCGCGCATATCCACACCGACATGGTCACGCGCTGGCTCGCCGATCTCGGCATGACCGAGGCCGACCTGCGCTGCGGCGCGCATATGCCGAACGATCCGGAAGCAAACAAGGAGCTTCTGTGCTCGGACACCAAGCCCTGCCAGATCCACAACAACTGCTCGGGCAAGCATTCGGGCTTCCTGACGCTGACGAAACACCTCAAGGCCGGGCCCGAATATGTCGAGGTCGATCACCCCGTCCAGCGCGCGGTCAAGGCCGCCTTCGAGGAAGTGACCGGCGAGGCCTCGCCCGGTTACGGCATCGACGGCTGCTCGGCCCCGAACTTCGCGACGTCGGTCCACGGGCTGGCCCGCGCGATGGGCCGCTTTGCGGGGGCGACCGGGGCGGGCGATTCCCGCGACCGCGCGATGGCGCGGCTGGCGCGCGCGATGGCCTCTTATCCCGAGCTTGTCGCGGGCGAGGGGCGTGCCTGCACCGAGCTGATGCGCGCCATGGGGGGCAAGGTGGCGATCAAGACCGGGGCCGAGGCGGTCTTCATCGCGATCATTCCCGAACTCAAGCGCGGCATCGCGCTAAAGATCGTGGACGGGACCACCCGCGCCTCGGAAGGCGCCATCGCGGCGCTGCTGGTCCGGCTTGGCGTGCTCGACCCCAACCACCCGGCGACGCAGAAGCGGCTGAACACCGTCCAGAAGAACTGGCGCGGCTTCGAGACCGGCATCCTCCGCACGGCGCAGGGCTTCGTCTGATCCCGCTTTCTCTTTGGTGAAAATATCCCACGGGGGTGCGGGGGTGTGAAACCCCCGTTCCGCCGTCAGGGGACGCTCACGAACTCGTCCCGGTGATAGCCCTGCAGATAAAGCAGCGCCGTCAGGTCGCCGTGGTTGATCCGCAGGCTGCATTCGGCGGCGACGGTCGGCTTGGCGTGCAGCGCCACGCCCGATCCGGCGCGTTTGAGCATACCAAGGTCGTTGGCGCCGTCGCCCACCGCCAGAACCTCCGATTCGGCAAGGCCCAGCCGCGTCGTGATCTCTTCCAGCGCGGCCACCTTCGCCTCGCGCCCCAGAATGGGTTCGGCCACCGCGCCGGCCAGCTTGCCGTCTTCGACCATCAGCAGGTTCGCGCGGTTTTCGTCGAAGCCCAGATAGGTCGCCACCGGTTCGGAAAAGGCCGTGAAGCCGCCCGAGACCAGCGCGGCATAGCCCGCATTGGCCTTCATCGTGGCTACCAGCTTGCGCCCGCCGGTGGCAAAGGTGATGCGCTCGGCCAGCACCTTGTGCACGATCTCGGCCGGCAGACCGCGCAGCAGGGCCACGCGCTCGCGCAGCGCGCCTTCGAAGCCCAGCTCGCCATTCATCGCGCGGGCGGTGATCGCGGCGACATGCGGGCCGACGCCGGCCTCGGCCGCCAGTTCGTCGATGCATTCCTGCCCGATCATGGTCGAATCCATGTCCGCCAGCAGCATCCGCTTGCGCCGCCCTTGGGCGGGCTGCACGGCAAGGTCGATGCCCATCCGTTGCAGCGCGGCCCACTGATCCCAGAGTTCGGCGGGCATCGCCTCGATCGCGATGTCGGCGGCGGTCCCGGGGTCGAGCCAGGTCACCTCGTCGCCGGTCCAGGCGGCGCGAAGCCGTTCGACGGTCTCGGGCGCAAGGTCGCGCCGTGTGGGGCTGGCCATCAGGGTTGCGATATACATGGAGACCTTCCCGGAGTTTCCGATAGTGGAGCGGCGTGTCGCTTTTCGCGCCTCAAGCGGCGCAATATCGCAGATTTCCCGCTTGTGCCAGAGCAGGCCCGGGCGTATCTCCGACGGCGGGACACCCCTCCCCAACGAGGGGCGTATATCTGTGAGGATACTATCATGACGACGCCCGTTCCGGCCAAGCGGCCGGCCAATCCGCGCTTTTCTTCCGGGCCTTGCGCGAAAATCCCCGCCTATTCGCTTGATCTTCTGGCCGACGCGCCGCTGGGCCGGTCGCATCGTGCGGCCATCGGCAAGGCCAAGCTGAAAGAGGCGATCGACCTTACCCGCGAAATTCTTGGCGTGCCCGCCGACTATCGTATCGGGATCGTTCCGGCCTCGGATACCGGCGCGGTCGAGATGGCGATGTGGTCTCTGCTGGGCGCCCGCAAGGCGACGATGGTCGCCTGGGAAAGCTTTGGCGCCGGCTGGGTCACGGACGTCGTCAAGCAGCTCAAGATCGACGCCGAGGTGAAGACCGCCGGCTATGGCGAGATCGTGGATTTCGCCGAAGTGGATTTCGACACCGATGTCGTCTTCACCTGGAACGGCACGACCTCGGGCGTGCGGCTGCCGAATGGCGACGCGATCCCGGCGGACCGTGCGGGGCTGACGATTTGCGACGCGACCAGCGCCGCCTTCGCCATGGACCTGCCGTGGGACAAGCTGGATGTGGTGACCTTCTCCTGGCAGAAGGTGCTGGGTGGCGAGGCGGCGCACGGGATGCTGATCCTGTCGCCTCGCGCAGTCGAGCGGCTGGAAAGCTACACCCCGGCCTGGCCGATGCCGAAGATCTTCCGCATGACCAAGGGTGGCAAGCTGATCGAGGGGATCTTCGTCGGCGAGACGATCAACACCCCGTCGATGCTGGCGGTCGAGGACTACCTTGTGTCGCTGAAATGGGCGAAGTCCATCGGCGGGCTGAAGGGGCTGATCGACCGCGCCGCGGCGAATGCCAAGGCGGTCTGGGACTTCTGCGCCAGCCGCGACTGGATCGCCAATCTGGCCGTGGACCCGGCGACGGCTTCGACGACCTCGGTCTGCCTGAAGTTCACCGACCCGCGCATCGCCGATGGCGCTGCCTTCGCCAAGGCCGTCGCCAAGCGGCTGGAGCGCGAGGGCGTGGCGCTGGACATCGGCGCCTATCGCGACGCGCCCCCCGGCCTGCGCATCTGGTGCGGCTCGACGGTGGAAACCGCCGACGTCGAAGCCCTGCTGCCCTGGGTGGAATGGGCCTATCAGGCCGAGATCGCCGCGCTGACGCAGGCCGCCTGACTCGATCAGATCCGGGGGCGGTGTCCATCCGCCCTTTTACCGAACAGACATTCATATTCAGGAGGAGCCAGATGGCCCCCAAGGTTCTCGTGTCCGACAAGCTGTCGGAAACCGCCGTGCAGATCTTCCGCGACCGCGGGATCGAGGTCGATTTCGAACCCGCGCTCGGCAAAGACAAGGAAAAGCTTGCCGAGGTGATCGGCAAATACGACGGCCTCGCGATCCGGTCGGCCACCAAGGTGACTGAAAAGATCCTTGCGCAGGCGACCAACCTCAAGGTGATCGGCCGCGCGGGGATCGGGGTCGATAACGTCGATATCCCGGCCGCGTCGAAAAAGGGCGTGATCGTGATGAACACGCCCTTCGGCAATTCGATCACCACGGCCGAGCATGCCATCGCCATGATGTTCGCCGTTGCCCGCCAACTGCCCGAGGCCAATGCCTCGACCCATGCCGGCAAGTGGGAAAAGTCCCGCTTCATGGGGGTGGAGCTGTTCAACAAGACGCTGGGCGTGATCGGCGCGGGCAACATCGGCAGCATCGTCTGCGACCGCGCGCTTGGCCTGCACATGAAGGTTGTCGCCTACGACCCCTTCCTGTCGGAAGAGCGCGCCAAGCAGATCGGCGTGCAGAAGGTTGAGCTGGACGAGCTTCTGGCGCGCGCGGATTTCATCACGCTGCATGTTCCGCTGACCGACAAGACGCGCAACATCCTGTCGAGGGAAAACCTCGCCAAGACCAGGAAGGGCGTCCGGATCATCAACTGCGCCCGCGGCGGCCTGATCGACGAGGCGGCGCTGGCCGAGGCGCTGACCTCGGGCCATGTCGCCGGTGCGGCGCTTGACGTGTTCGAAACCGAACCGGCGGTCGAAAACCCGCTGTTCAACCTGCCCAACGTCGTCTGCACGCCGCATCTTGGCGCCTCGACCACGGAAGCGCAGGAAAACGTCGCCCTTCAGGTGGCCGAACAGATGGCCGATTACCTTCTGACCGGGGCGGTCCAGAACGCGCTGAACATGCCCAACGTGACGGCGGAAGAGGCCGCGGTGATGGGCCCGTGGATCAAGCTTGCCGAACACATCGGGGCTTTCGTCGGCCAGATGACGGATGAGCCGATCAAGGCGCTGAACATCCTTTACGACGGCGCCGTGGCCGAGATGAACCTGCCCGCGCTGAACCAGGCGGTGATTGCCGGCGTGATGAAGGCGACGAACCCGGATGTGAACCTTGTTTCCGCCCCCGTGGTGGCGAAGGAGCGCGGCATCCAGGTCTCGACCACGCGTCAGGACAAGTCGGGCGCCTTCGATGCCTATATCAAGGTGACGGTGGTGACCGACAAGCGCGAGCGGTCGGTCGCGGGCACCTGCTTCTCGGACGGCAAGCCGCGGTTCATCCAGATCAAGGGCATCAACATCGACGCCGAAGTCGGCCGCTACATGCTTTACACCACGAACGAGGACGTGCCGGGCATCATCGGCCTTCTGGGCATGACGATGGGCAAGAACGGTGTGAACATCGCGAACTTCACCCTCGGCCGGTCGGGCGTGGGCAAGGAGGCGATCGCGATCCTCTACCTCGACCAGCCGATCAACCCGGCGGTGATCGCTGTTCTGGAAGGTTCGGGCATGTTCCAGCAGGTGCGCCCGCTGGAATTCGACGTGGCCTGAGGACGGCCGGGTCTGATCCCCTTGCGGTAAAGAGTGCGGGCGCGGCGCCGATGGGGCCGCGCCCTTTTTCATGCCGTGACGGTCCTGCGACGCCCGCCCTCGGCGATATTGGCTCCTCCCTCACGCCGCTTGTGGCGTCAGCAGGGGGCGCAGAAGGGCCAGCGGATGGGCGCGCAGCGTCAGGTGCAGGGCGGCGTAATCCTCCACCACCTCTTCGCCAAGGCTCATCCGCGGCAGCACGGTCTCGGGCTCGGCCATCGCCTCGCCGTCCAGATCCTGCGCGAAGAGCGGCAGGGGGCTGGCCCCGGTGATCGCGCGGGCCTGCCAGAGCGCGTCGCGGCGGGAAAGGCCAAGGGCGGCGAAGGCGTCGGCCTCGGCCAGCCGGGCAAGGGCGGCGGGCGACAGGCCCGCGCGACGCCAGACATCCTCGACCGACCGGTAGCCGTTGCCGCGGGCGGCGACGATCCAGCCCGCATCGTCCTGCGAAAAGCCGCGGATCAGCCGGAAGCCCAGCCGCAACGCCAGCCCGCCGCGGCCGTCGGGTTCCATCACGCTGTCCCATGTGCTGGCGTTGATGCAGGGCGGGCGCACCACCACGCCGTGTTCGCGCGCGTCCCGCACGATCTGCGACGGGGCGTAAAAGCCCATCGGCTGGGCGTTCAGCAGCGCACAGGCAAAGATGCCGGGGTGGTGGCATTTGAACCAGGCCGAGGCATAGACCAGATGCGCAAAGCTGGCCGCGTGGCTTTCCGGGAAGCCGTAGCTGCCGAAGCCCTCGATCTGCGAAAAGCAGCGGGCGGCAAATTCCGCGTCATAGCCGTTGGCGGCCATGCCTTCCATGAACCGCTCGCGCATCGCGGTGACATTGCCATGCTTGCGGAAGGTGGCGAGTGCCCGGCGCAGGCGGTCGGCCTCTTCCGGGGTGAAGCCCGCGCCGATGATGGCGATCTGCATCGCCTGTTCCTGAAACAGCGGCACCCCCAGCGTCTTGCCCAGCACCGCGCCAAGCGCGTCCGACGGGAAGCTGACCTGCTCTTCGCCGTTGCGGCGGCGGATATAGGGGTGGACCATGTCGCCCTGGATCGGGCCGGGGCGGATGATCGCGACCTGGATGACAAGGTCGTAGAAACAGCGCGGCCGCATCCGGGGCAGGAAGTTCATCTGCGCCCGGCTTTCGACCTGAAACACGCCAAGGCTGTCGGCCCGGCCCAGCATCTCGTAGATCGCGGGGTCCTCGGTCGGCAGGGTGGCAAGGCTTAATGCCTGCCGGTGGTGCTGGTCCAGCAGTCCGAAGGCGCGGCGCAGGCAGGACAGCATCCCAAGCGCCAGCACATCGACCTTGAGGATGCCCAGCGTGTCGATGTCGTCCTTGTCCCAGCAGATGACGGTGCGCCCCTCCATCGTCGCGCTTTCGATCGGGACCAGTTCGTCCAGCCGCCCCTCGGTGATGACGAAGCCGCCGACATGCTGCGACAGGTGGCGGGGGAAGCCCTGAATCTCGGCGATCAGGTCAAGCGTCAGCCGCAACCGCCGGTCGGCGGGGTCAAGGCCGATCTCGGCCAGCCGCGCCTCGTCCAGCGCCTTGGCGCTGCCCCAGCCCCAGATCTGGCTGGCCATGGCGGAGACGGTATCTTCCGACAGGCCCATGGCGCGGCCCACCTCGCGCACGGCGCGCTTGCCGCGATAGTGGATGACCGTGGCGCAAAGGCCCGCGCGGTGGCGGCCGTATTTCTCGTAGATGTGCTGGATCACCTCTTCGCGCCGTTCGTGTTCGAAATCGACGTCGATATCGGGCGGCTCGTCCCGCGCCTCGGAGACGAAGCGTTCGAACACCATGGAGCCCAGCTCGGGCGACACTTCGGTGATGCCAAGCGCGTAGCAGGTGACGGAATTGGCCGCCGAGCCGCGCCCCTGACACAGGATGCCGCGGGAACGGGCGAACAGGACGATGTCATGGACGGTCAGGAAGTAGGGTTCGTATTTCAGCTTCCCGATCAGGGCGAGTTCGTGGTCCAGCATCCCCTGCACCTTGGCGGGAATGCCCTCGGGATAGCGGGTATGCAGCCCCGCCTGCGCGAGGCGGGCCAGACGGGCGGGGGGCGCCTCGCCGTTCGCCGCCTCGGAAGGGTAGTCGTAGCGCAGATCGTCCAGCGAAAAGGCCAGCCGGGCGGCGATGCGGCCGGTCTCGTGCACCGCGTCTTCGTGGTCGGCGAACAGCCGCAGCATCTCGTCCCCGGACCGCAGGCGGCGTTCGGCATTGGGCAGGGCGCCGCGGCCCAGCGTTTCCACCGTCACCCCGGTGCGGATCGCGGTCAGCACATCGGCCAGCCGCCGCCGTCGCCCGTGGTGCATCATCGGCAGGGCCGAGGCGACCGGCGTCAGGCCAAGCCGACGGGCCAGTGCGGCAAGGCGGGCAAAGCGCGCCTGATCCTGTCCGTCGTAGCGCGGCGCCATGACCAGCGCACACTGGCCGGGATAGCGGCGGGCAAGAGCCTGCGCGCGGGCGGTCCAATCCGCGCCGGGGGCGGGATGCAGCAGGATCTCCATCCCGTCCAGCGCATCGCGGAGATCGTCGAAGCTCAGGACGCAGTCCCCCTTGGCGCTGTGGATCCGCCCCTTGGTCAGCAGACGGCAGAGCCCACCCCAGGCGGCGCGGTCGCGCGGCAGGACGGTCAGGGTGAAGCCGCAGGTCAGCCGCAGCCGCGTGGCCGGGATCAGCCGCGGCCGGCTGGCGAAAGCCGCGGGGTCGTCGCCCGCCTCCCGCACGATCTCGCGCGCTTCGGCATGGGCGCGCACGATCCCCGCGACGCTGTTCTCATCGGCAATCGCCAGCGCCGGCAGCCCCATCTCGGCGGCGCGGCGCATGTATTCCTCGGGGTGCGAGGCCCCGGTGAGGAAGGTGAAATTCGACGTGGCTGACAGTTCGACAAAGGCCATGGCAGGGGCGTGAGGGTGACGCTTCAGGGTGAGTCCGGCGGAATCCCCCCATCATATTCCCGTTTTGTTCTCATCTGGAGTCCTCTTTTGCACCTCTGTTTCCGCCGATCACGCGCTTGGGAAGCTGCGGTGCAGAAATCCGCGCCCGCCCGTAAGCGGGGCGTCAGCAGCGAGTCGCATATTGGCGGCAACGAAGAACATGACCGGAGTCCGTCCATGAAGAAGCTTGCCACCGCCCTTGTCCTCATCGGGTCCCTTGCCGCCGCGCGGCAGGTGCAGGCCAAGCCGCTGACGCTGATCACCAAGCTGCGCTATTTCGGCGGCTACAGCGCCTATATCGCGCTTTACCTCGTGGACCCGCATGGCCACTACGTGAAGACGCTGTGGATGGCGGGCGGCTATCCCTACTACTACCACGAGATGACCGACTGGTTCCGCCGCAGCCGGGGCGACTACAAGGGGCTCAACGGCATCACCGGCGGGTCGGTCGGGGCCGGGCGGACGTTGACGGTGCATACCCATGTCGCGGATGCGCTCATCAATGCGGGTTACAAGATCTACGTCGATGTCGCCTCGCAGGGCATGTGGTCCGACGCGATGAGCGTGCCCCTGACGACGAACGAGTCCGGCAAGGTGATCCACGGCCGGAACTACGTCGCCGGCTTCGAATATCGCCTGTAACGGAGGCCGATGATGTTTCGCCAGCTACACAAGATCCCGGGGCTTTTCGCCGCCCTTCTGATCGTCGTCGTTGCCGCGTCCGGTGTCGTCCTGTCGCTGGTGCCCGCGCTTGACACCCTGTCCGCGCCTCCCGCTCCCGCGGCGCAGATGAACGTGGCCGAACTTGCCGCGTCGGTGCAGCGTCATCTGCCGGGGCTGGCGAACCTCAGCCGTCAGCCTTCGGGCAAGATCATCGCGGCCTATTCCACCGACACGGCGCAGGGGCAGGACGTGATCGACCCGCGCACCGGGGCGGTCGTCGGGCCCTACACGACCTCGGCCTTCGTGCGCTGGATGACCAGCCTTCACCGGTCGCTTTTCCTGCGGACCGAAGGCCGGATCGCGGTGGGCCTGTCCGCGCTGGCGATGGTGCTGCTGTGCGTCTCGGGCGCGGTGCTGCTGGCGCGGCGCATGGGCGGCTGGCGCAAGGTCTTCGGCCCGGCGCGCGGATCGCTGTCGCACCGGCTGCATATCGAACTCGGCCGTTTTGCCATCATGGGGCTGATGCTGTCGGGCGTGACGGGACTGTGGATGTCGATGGCGAACTTCAACCTGTTGCCGAACGCGATGGGGGCGATGCCGCAGTTCCCGGCCTCGGTTAACGGGGGCAAGCCCGCGCCGATCGGCACGCTGCAGGCGCTTCAGGCGATCCCTGTCTCGGACCTGCGCAACCTGACCTTCCCGACGGACCCGAGCGATGTCTTCACCGTCACCACGGCGGGCGGGATGGGCTACATCGATCAGGCAACCGGCAAGATGCTGTCCTATCAGGCCAACGGTGTCTGGAAGAAGATCTACGAATGGATCTACATGCTGCATACCGGCGAAGGCTTCTGGTCGCTGGGGCTTATCCTGGGGCTGGCGTCGCTGTGTTCGCTGGTGCTGAGCTGGACCGGCACGATCCTGTGGTGGCGCCGCCGGCAGTCGCTGCCGAAGATGAAGCACAACCACATCGCCCATACCGCGGATACGATCATCCTTGTCGGGTCGGACGGCGGCGCGACCTGGGGTTTTGCCCGCACGCTGCATGATGCGCTGACGGCCTCGGGCTACAAGTGCCACACCGCCTCGATGAACCAGCTTGCGCGGCACTATGCCCATGCGCAGCGGATGTTCATCCTGACCTCGACGCATGGCGACGGCGCGGCGCCGGAATCGGCGCGGAATTTCATGGCGCGGCTGGAGAAATTCCACGGCACGCCGAAATTCCCCGTGGCGCTGCTGGGCTTTGGCGATCGCCAGTTCCCGAAATTCAGCCAGTTCGGCCATGACGTGGCGGCGGCCGTGGATGCGCGGAAGTGGTATGCCATGCTGCCCTATCACGCGATCGACCGGCAGTCGGTGCAGGATTTCGCCCGCTGGGGCCGCGCGGTGGGCGAGGCGCTCGGCCACGCGCTGGAACTGACGCACCAGCCGGTTCGCCCCCGCACCCGCCGGCTGGAACTGGTCGAACGGATCGACTACGGCCACGAGGTGCAGGCGCCGACGACGGTGTTCCGCTTCCTTGCGCCCGACGTGCCGCCGACCTTCTGGGAACGTGTCACCGGCCGCGCCGCCCTGCCGCGGTTCGAGGCGGGCGACCTTGTGGGTATCCTGCCGCCCGGTAGCGACTTGCCGCGCTTCTATTCGCTGGCGACGTCGAGCCGCGACGGGTTTCTGGAAATCTGCGTGCGCAAGCATCCGGGCGGCGAATGCTCGGGCTATCTGCACAGCCTCGAGCCCGGCGAGACGGTGGAATGCTTCATCAAGCAGAACCCGGACTTCCGCCCGGTGAAGGGCCGTGCGCCGATCATCCTGATCGGGGCGGGCACCGGGATCGGGCCGCTGGCGGGGTTCATCCGGGCCAATGCGCGCGGACGGGCGATGCACCTTTACTTCGGGGGCCGCGATCCCAAGTCGGATTTCCTTTACGCCGAAGAGATCGAAAGCTGGCTGACCGAGCGGCGCCTGACCAGCCTGACCACCGCCTTCTCGCGCATCTCTGACCGGGCCTATGTGCAGGACCGGATCGTCGAGGACGCCCATCGTCTGCGCACCATGATCGAGCGCGGCGCGCAGATCATGGTCTGCGGCGGGCGCGACATGGCCGAGGGCGTGATGCAGGCCGTGGAAGAGGCGCTGGCGCCGGTGGGTCTGTCGGTCGTGAAGCTGAAGGCCGAGGGGCGTTATCTTGAAGACGTCTATTGAGGGGGCCGGGATGCGGCAACTGGTGCTGAACGGCCCGACGATGGGCACCCGCTGGTCTGTGACCTTCGTCGCGCCCGCGGGGATGGAGACCGAAGGGCTTGCCCGCGATCTTCAGGCTGCGGTGGATCGCGTGGACAACCAGATGTCCACGTGGAAGCCCGACTCCGACCTGATGCGGCTGAACCGCGCGGCGGTCGGCATCTGGCAGTCGGTCCCGGCCGAACTGATGACGGTGCTGAAGGCGGCGCTGCGCATCGGCGAGCAATCGGGCGGCCTGTTCGACATCGGCGTGGGCGATGCGGTTTCGGCCTGGGGCTTCGGCGCGCGTGGCACGACGCCCGATGCGCAGTCCATCGCCGGTCAGCTGAACCGCAGGCGGGCCCCGGCGCATCAATTCGTGGAACTGGACGCGCCGAACCTGCGCGTACGCCGCCATGCGCCGGAATCGCTCGATCTGTCGGGCATCGCCAAGGGCTTCGGCGCGGACGAGCTGATGCGGGTCATGCGCGGCGCGGGCATCGACAATGCCCTGACCTCGATCGACGGCGAACTTGTCGGCCGGGGGCGGCGGCTGGACGGACAGCTTTGGGCCATCGCGGTCGAGCGGCCGGATTACGACCGCCGCGATGTGCTTGGCGTGGTGGAGCTTGAGGATCGCGCCGTGGCGACCTCGGGCGATTATCGCCACTGGGTGCGGGTGGGCGATACGCGTCTGTCCCATACGATGGACCCGCGCATCGGCGGACCCGCGCGCAGCCGGGTTGCCTCGACCACTGTCGTGAACCCGTCCTGCATGGTGGCGGACGCCTGGGCGACGGTCCTGCTGGTCGCGGGCGAGAATACCGGGCCGGCGCTCGCCGCCGAACACGGACTGGACGCGCTGTTCGTTCTGCGCGACGGACCGGAGATCCGGCAGTTCTCGGTTGGCAGGGTCTTCGGCGGGTCGCAGAAGATGGCCGTCTAGGCCGGCGCCCGGACCTCAGGCAAGCCAGGGCCGGAAGGCGTCGATGACCTGCTCATAGACCGCGCGCTTGAACGGCACGATGGCATCCAGCATTTCCTCGGCGCCGATCCAGCGCCATTCGGAGAATTCCGGATGGCTTGTCGCGATGTTCACCTGATCGTCGGACCCGAGGAAGCGGAACAGGAACCAGCGCTGCTTCTGACCCCGGTAGCGGCCTTTCCAGACCTTGCCCAGAAGCTCGGGCGGGAGGTCGTAGGTGATCCATTCGGGCGCCTCGGCGACCTGTTCGACCAGATCCCCGGCGATGCCGGTTTCTTCCCACAGTTCGCGCAGCGCGGCCATGGCGGGGTCTTCGCCGTCGTCGATCCCCCCTTGCGGCATCTGCCAGGCGGGGGCGGCCGTGTCGATGCGACGGCCGGCGAAGATCAGGCCGTCGCGGTTGATGAGGGTCACGCCCGCGCAGGGGCGATAGGGCAGATCGCTGGCCATGGTGGATCGGCCGGGTGGGGGCCCGGCCCCTTCCTTACTTCTTGGCGGCCGTGGCGGGCGCGGGGGCCGGGGCCTTTGCCGCTGCCGACTTGCCGTTGACGACCGAGAGACCGCGCAGGATGTCGATCGCATAGGCCAGCTGGAAGTCGGTGTCGCGCAGCTTCGCCTCTTCCGCCGCGCGCTTCTGCTCGGCCAGATATTGCTCTTTCTCGGCCGCGGTCATCGAGTCGTTCGACAGGATGTTGCTGCCCAGTTGCGCCTCGGACGTCTGCTGGTTGTTCTGCTGGTCGGCGGGCAGCGGCTTTGCCTGCTCTTGCGGCACGACGATGTCGGGGGAAATGCCAAGCGCCTGGATCGACCGGCCCGACGGGGTGTAATACCGCGCCGTCGTCAGGCGCATCGCGCCCTCGCCCTTGATCGGGATGATTGTCTGCACCGACCCCTTGCCGAAGCTCTTGGTGCCGACGACGATGGCGCGGTGGTGATCCTGCAGCGCCCCCGTGACAATCTCGGCTGCCGAGGCGGTGCCGCCGTTGATCAGCACCACCATCGGTTTGCCGTCGATCAGGTCACCCGGCCGTGCGTTCCAGCGTTCGCCATCGCCCGGATTGCGCCCGCGGGTCGAGACGATCTCGCCCTGATTGAGGAAGGCATCCGACACCTTGATCGCCTGCGTCAGCAGCCCGCCGGGGTTGTTGCGAAGGTCAAGCACCACGCCGTTGATCTTGTCGAGCCCGCCGGCATCCTTCAGCGCCTTCTTCAGACCGGCCTCCATGTCGGGGAAGGTCTGGTCGTTGAAGGTCGTCAGGCGCAGGACCACGGTATTGCCTTCAAGGTAGCCCTTGCCGGCCGTCAGCTTGATCGTGTCGCGCGTCAGCGTGACGTGGATCGGGTTCTTTTCACCCTTGCGGGCGATCTCGAGCTTTACCGTCGATCCGATCGGCCCGCGCATCAGTTCCACGGCCTTGTCGAGCGTCATGCCCATGACGGAATTGCCATCGACCTTCACGATGTAATCGCCCGGCTTGATCCCGGCCTTCGCCGCCGGCGTGCCATCGATGGGCGAGACGACCTTGATATAGCCCTGATCCATCGTGACCTCGATCCCGAGGCCGCCGAATTCGCCGCGGGTCTGCACCTGCATCGCGGCGTATTCCTTGGCGTTCATGTAGCTCGAATGCGGGTCGAGCGAGGTCAGCATGCCGTTGATCGCCGCCTCGATCAGCTTCTTGGCGCCGACCGGTTCGACGTATTGCGCCCGGATGCGGTCGAACACGGTCCCGAACAGATCGAGCTGCTGATAGACGGAGCTGTCATTCGCGGTGGTCTGCGCGAAAAGCGGGCCCGCGACCTGCGTCGTCACTACCAGACCGGCCAGCGTGCCGCCCACGGCGGCCATTACGAATTTCTTCATGGCGTCGTCCTAATTCCTCGTCATCTTGGCGAACCAGCCTTCGGGATCGATGGGCTTGGCCCCCTGCCTGAGTTCCAAGTAAAGCGTTTCCGTGGCGCCCGCGCCACCGCCATTTGTGGCGCTGGCCATGAACTCCTGCGGATTGGCATCCTTCCCCCCCATGAGCCCGACCGGCGTGCCGGCAGGGATCACGTCTCCCATGTTACCGTATACGGTATCGAGTCCCGCGAGGATCATCAGATATCCGTCACCGGGTTCAAGGATGATCACGTTTCCGTAGTCCAGCAGCGGGCCCCGGTAGCGGATAGTTGCCGCCCAGGGCGCGGTGACCAGCGCGCGGGGGCGTGTGGCGATCACGACGCCGGGCCGAACGATCCCGGCCGCGTCCGCTTCGCCCGAGTGGCGCAGGATCGTGCCTTGCACCGGCCAGGGCAGGCTTCCCTTGGCCGAGGTAAAGGGCCTCGTCGGGTCGCCCTCGGCCATCCGGCGGTCCGACAGCAGATCGGCGAAGTTGCCCAGCGAGGTGATGCTTTTCGCCACCGTGGCAAGCTCCGCCGGGCTTTCGGTGAAGCGATGCGGCAGGTCGCGGCGGGTCGAGATCGCCTGGCTTAGTTCAAGCCGCGCGGCCTCGACCGTCTTGAGACCGCGGGTCAGGGTCTTCGCGGCCTCTTCCTGCGCGGCCCGAAGCGCGGCGATCTCCTTGAGGCTTGCCGCCAGCGCCTGCGCCTCGGCCTGAAGGCCCGGGGTCACGTCCGACACCATCATGCCCGACCGCACGGTGCCCAGCGGCCCGTCGGGGTTCAGCAACAGCAGCGGCCCCGGCGTCCGCCCGATGGACGACAGCACGCCCAGAAGTCGCGAGATCCGGTCGCGCTTGGCGTCGATCTGGGTCTTCACGGCGGCTTCGCGGAAACTGACGCGGCGCAGCCCGATCCGCAGCGCGGACAGGCCGGTTTCATAGGCCTGGATCGTCTGGGTCAGCGCGCTTACCCGGTCCTTTGCCGAGCTTGCGGCCTGCATCGCGACGACAGCCGATTTCAGCTCGGCCGCGGCCGATTTCGCCTGTTGCACCGCGGTTTCCGCGGCGTGCGCCGAGGTCGCGGCGAGGCAAAGCGCAAGGATCGGGCCCAGGCGGCGGATCATCTGTCGATCAGGCTCTTTCCGGTCATTTCGGGCGGCGGGGCGATCTGCATCAGGTCAAGCACCGTCGGCGCAAGGTCCGCGAGCCGCCCGCCATGCAGCTTGGCGCCCTTCGGGCCGCCCACAAGGATGACCGGCACGGGGTTGGTGGTATGGGCGGTATGCGGCCCGCCGGTCACCGGGTCCACCATGGTTTCGCAGTTGCCATGGTCGGCGGTCACGATCATCGCGCCGCCTTCCTGTTCCAGCGCCGCGATGACGCGGGTCAGGCCGCGGTCCACCGCCTCGCAGGCGGCGATGGCGGCGGGCAGGCTGCCGGTATGGCCGACCATGTCGGGGTTGGCGAAGTTCACCACGATCAGGTCGTAGCGGTCATGGATCGCCTGCACCAGATGGTCCGTCACCTCGACCGACGACATCTCGGGCTGCAAGTCGTAGGTCGCCACCTTCGGCGAGGCCGCCATGTAGCGCGTCTCGCCCGTCTCGGGGGTCTCCTTGCCGCCGTTCAGGAAGAAGGTGACATGGGGATATTTCTCGGTCTCGGCGATGTGGAACTGGCGCAGGCCCTTGCCGGCCACCCATTCCGCCAGCGTGTTCTGCACGACCTGCTTGGGATAGGCGGTCGTCATGAAGCCGTTGTGGGTCTCGGAATAGTCCACCATGCCCAGCAGGCCCGCCCATTTCGGGCGCGGGCCGGTGTCGAACTTGTCGAAACCGGGCTGGCCGATGGCCAGAAGGATCTCGCGCGCGCGGTCGGCACGGAAGTTCAGGCAGAAGAAGCCGTCGCCGTCCTTGGCGCCCGCGTAGCCTTCGATTACCGTGGGGGTAATGAACTCGTCCGTCTCGTCCCGGTCATAAGCAGCCTTCACGGCGGCCTTTGCATCGGGGGCGGTGTCGCCTTCGGCCTTGATCATCGCGTTGTAGGCCCGGCCCACGCGGTCCCAGCGGTTGTCGCGGTCCATTGCGAAGTAGCGGCCGATCACGCTGCCGACCGTCGCACCCTTCGGCAGGTCGCGCAGCAGGTCGGCCATGAACCCCGCGGCCGAGGTCGGCGCGACGTCGCGGCCATCGGTGATCGCGTGGATCACCACCGGCACGCCCGCCCCCGCGATGACCTTCGCCGCCGTGAGCAGGTGCAGGATATGCCCGTGCACTCCGCCGTTCGAGACCACGCCCATCAGATGCGCCGTCCCGCCTGTGCCTTTCAGCGTGTCGATGAAATCGTTGAGCGCCGCTTTCCTGGCGAAGCTGCCGTCCTCGATCGCAAGGTCGATCTGGCCAAGATCCATCGCCACGACGCGACCCGCGCCGATGTTCATGTGGCCGACCTCCGAATTGCCCATCTGCCCGCTGGGCAGGCCCACGTCCGGGCCATGGGTGACCAGCGTCGCATTGGGGCAGGTCGCCATCAACCGGTCGAAGGTCGGCGTCTTGGCAAGATAGGGCGCATTGGCCGAAGTGTCGGGGTTCAGGCCCCAGCCGTCGAGAATGCAGAGAATGACGGGCTTCGGTGCGGTCATGGGCAGGCTCCTCTGCTGGGTCGGCTTCGTTCTACCGGGGTGCCCGGGCGGGGGCAACCGCAGCGCGCAACGGTCACGCAGGATTGCCCGGGGGCCGGGTCAGACCCGGTGATAGGGACTGCCCGCAAGGATCGAGGCCGCGCGGTAAAGCTGTTCGGCCAGCATCACCCGGGCCAGCATGTGCGGCCACACCATCTTGCCGAAGGACAGCGCGAAATCGGCCCGGGTGCGGAGGGCGGGCGCGATGCCGTCGGCGCCGCCGATGACAAAGGCCACGTCCTGCCGCCCGTTGTCGCGCCAGCGCGCGAGTTCTGCCGCGAAATCGGGCGAGGCCATGATCGCCCCGCGTTCGTCCAGCACCGCGAGCAGCGCGCCCGACGGAACCGCGCGATCCAGCAGATCGGCCTCGGCCGTCATGCCGCCGCCCTTGCGGTCTTCGACCTCATGCAGCGTCGCGGGGCCAAGCCCAAGGGGCCGCCCCGTGCGGTCGAACCGGGTCAGGTAATCGTCGATCAGATCGCGTTCCGGGCCGGCACGCAGCCGACCCACAGCGCAGATGTGAACCCGCATCAGGCCTTGGCGCTGCGCGGCGAGGGCATCCACATCTTTTCAAGCTGGTAGAATTCGCGCACCTCGGGGCGGAAGACATGGACGATCACATCGCCCGCGTCGATCAGCACCCAGTCGCCCGCCTCCTTGCCTTCCATCTTGCAATGGATGCCCTGTTCCGTCTTGAGCCGGTCCGCCAGCTTGTCGGCGATCGCGGCGACCTGCCGCGACGAGCGGCCAGAGCAGACGACCATGTAATCGGCGACATCCGACCGGCCACGCAGGTCGATCGAGACGATGTCTTCCGCCTTGTCGTCTTCGAGAGAGGCGAGGACGCGATCCAGAAGCTCCTTGCCGGAGATGGTTTCGCCTGACGCCGTCATGGGCGCCCTCGGTGCAGCGTTCGTGCCCGCTGCGGGCAGTGTCTGAGACAGGACATTGTCCTCCGTCACGCGCGCCGACAGAGCCCCGGCGCTGGGTTTCTTCAAGGTAACATCTGCGGGGTCAAATCTCAATGACACCGCAGACGATCATTTGGGGCAGGCGACAATGCGCGCGGCGGCGTCTCCGAGGTAGTCCGACAGCAGCGTGCCCGGCGGCACCAGAACAAGGCGCGGGGCCCGTTCGTCGGGTTGCAGCGCGACCGAGATCGTTCCGCCGGCCGCCGCCTTTTCGGTGGTGCGGCAGGGGGTGAAGGTCACGTCGATCTGGGCAGCGGGCGCGGCATTGGCGCGCCGCCAGTCTGCCACGGTCTTTTCCAGATTGGCGAAATCCGCCTCTGCCGGTTTGGCCAGCGCCAGCGCATGGGCGCCGTTCGTGGCGCCGATCTCGGTCAGCCCGTCGGTTGAGGCGCGCATTTCCGCGGTCTTGGGATTGGTCACGCTGACATGAAGCGCGGCCGATCCGGGCAGGATGCCGATGCCCTCGGGCAGGCTGACCGTCACCCGGAGCGCCTTTGGCGCGGCGGCCAGCGGATCGCTGATCGTATAGGCGGCCGCGATGGCCGGGGCGATCGCCACGGCAAGGCAGGCAGCGCAGAGAATCGGGCGGGCGGTCATCGCAGGCGGTCCCCAGTGGCTCCGCCACGATGTGCCCCGTGGAGCACCGTGCGCGGAAAGTCGCCCATTTCTCCATGAAACGTTTACAAAGAGCAAGCTGTGCAAAAGACGCACGCCGTCTTTGCCCGGCAGCGTGGCGGCCGGGACTCAGCGCGGGAGGCCCGTTGTTCTATTTCAGGCGCAGCGCCACCTCGTTCCGGCGGTTCCACGGCAGGGTGAAGGGCGAGTCGTAGAACATGTAGAACGGCGCCCCCTCCGGATGTTCGCCCATCTTCGCCAGTTCGTCGCGCAGGGTCCTAGCGTGCCGGTCAAGCGAGCCCTGCGTGGGCCAGCCCGAGAAGCGGATCGCCGCGAGACGTTCGGCCGGGACTTCGCGGAACCGGATGCGGTCGTCCTTGGGCTTGGGCAGGCTGTCGCGGGTCCAGACCGCGGGCATCCCGAAGGTTATCGTCCAGCTGTCCGCGCTGCCTGTCTGCGTGACCGGGGTCGTCATGGCGATCTTCTGGGGAATTTCGCGCACCGGGGTCGTCATCGCGATCTTCTCGCTGCCCGCATTGCCGCCGAAGATATAGCCCGCGAGGATGCGAAAGCCCCGGTTCGCCGCCGTGGAGCGGTCGCCCGACACCGTCACCTCGGCCACGAGGTGGGCGGGGTAGCTGCGGATCTCGACCTCTCCGCTGGTCCGTTCCACGCGATAGTCCGGTGTCTCGTAGCCCTTGTACATTTCTGCCTCCGCCGTGGCGGCAAGCCCGATCAGCGCCGCCGCCAGAATGATCCGCCGCATCGTCCGCATCCTTTCCTTCAACGCGCCAGCCGGCGGTTCGGTTCACATTCGCACGGGTCGCTGGCCTTCGACGGCCTTGCCTCGGCACGGGGCGAAGAGTATCAACCGGCCATGACGCGCTTTTTCGACATTGGTGACCGCGCCCGCCTTCCGTGGCGCTTTTACGGGGCCACGTGCTCCGTGCTCGCCCGACTTCAGGCGTCCGCCTCCGCGTGAGTTCACGCGACCTGCACCCTTTCCAATTCCCAATGCGAGAGACTGAGCCATGTCCGCTCCCCGCACGCTCTATGACAAGATTTGGGACGATCACGTCGTCCAGCAAGACCCCGATGGCACCTGCCTGCTGTATATCGACCGCCACCTCGTGCACGAGGTGACCTCGCCGCAGGCGTTCGAGGGTCTGCGCATGACCGGCCGCAAGGTGCGCGCGCCGGAAAAGACCATCGCGGTTCCCGACCACAACGTGCCCACCACGCTCGACCGTGAAAAGGGGATCGAGAACGAGGAAAGCCGCATCCAGGTCGAGGCGCTGGACAAGAACGCCCGCGACTTCGGCGTGAACTACTATCCGGTGAACGACGTCCGTCAGGGCATCGTGCACATCGTGGGACCGGAACAGGGCTGGACCCTGCCGGGCATGACGGTGGTCTGCGGCGACAGCCACACCGCGACGCATGGCGCCTTCGGGGCGCTCGCCCACGGGATCGGCACGTCGGAAGTGGAACACGTTCTGGCGACCCAGACGCTGATCCAGAAGAAATCGAAGAACATGAAGGTGGAGATCACCGGCTCGCTGCCCCCCGGGGTGACGGCCAAGGACATCACCCTGTCCGTCATCGGCGCCACCGGCACCGCGGGCGGCACCGGCCATGTCATCGAATACTGCGGTCAGGCGATCCGCGAGCTGTCGATGGAAGGCCGCATGACCGTCTGCAACATGGCGATCGAAGGCGGCGCCCGCGCGGGCCTTATCGCGCCGGACGAAAAGACCTTTGAATATGTGATGGGCCGTCCCCATGCGCCGAAGGGCGCGGCGTGGGAAGCGGCGCTGGCCTACTGGAAGACGCTCTTCACCGACGAGGGCGCGCATTTCGACAAGGTCGTCACGCTGAGGGGCGAGGACATCGCCCCGGTCGTGACCTGGGGCACCTCGCCCGAGGACGTGCTGCCGATCACCGGTGTCGTGCCGAACCCGGAAGACTTCTCGGGCGGCAAGGTCGAGGCGGCGAAGCGCGCGCTGGACTACATGGGCCTGAAGCCCGGCCAGAAGCTGACCGACATCGCCATCGACACCATATTCATCGGTTCTTGCACCAACGGCCGGATCGAGGATCTGCGCGCCGCGGCCGCGATCCTGAAGGGCAAGAAGGTGAAGGACGGCATGCGCGCCATGATCGTTCCGGGTTCGGGCCTCGTGCGGGCGCAGGCCGAAGAAGAAGGTCTGGACAAGATCTTCATCGATGCTGGCTTTGAATGGCGGCTGGCCGGCTGTTCGATGTGCCTTGCGATGAACCCCGACCAGCTGTCGCCCGGCGAACGCTGCGCGGCCACGTCGAACCGCAATTTCGAAGGCCGTCAGGGTCGCGGCGGACGCACCCACCTGATGAGCCCGGCGATGGCGGCGGCTGCCGCGATCACGGGGCACATGACCGACGTGCGCGAGCTGATGTAAGGAACCGGACGATGGACAAATTCACCAAGCTCACCGGCGTTGCGGCGCCCATGCCGCTGGTCAACATCGACACGGACATGATCATCCCGAAGCAGTTCCTGAAGACCATCGCCCGCACGGGCCTTGGCAAGAACCTGTTCGACGAGATGCGCTATGACGCCGATGGCAACGAGATCCCGGATTTCGTGCTGAACCAGCCCGCCTACCGGAATGCCGAGATCATCGTGGCGGGCGACAACTTCGGCTGCGGTTCGTCGCGCGAACATGCGCCCTGGGCGCTTCTGGATTTCGGCATCCGCTGCGTGATCTCCACCAGCTTTGCCGACATCTTCTACAACAACTGCTTCAAGAATGGCATCCTGCCGATCGTTCTGCCGCAGGAAGCCGTGGACGAGCTGATGGACGACGCGCGCAAGGGCGCCAACGCCCGGATCACGGTCGATCTCGAAGAGCAGACGGTGACGACCTCGGACGGGAAGGCGTTCGCCTTCGACCTCGACCCGTTCAAGAAGCACTGCCTTCTCAATGGTCTGGACGATATCGGTCTGACGCTGGAAAAAGCCACGGCGATCGACACGTTCGAAGGCAAGATGGCCGCGCAGCGTCCCTGGATCTGAACCAGATATAGCGTTGTGAAGGGGCAGCCCACCGAGGCTGCCCCTTTTTTGCTGCGAAATTGATGCAAAGTGGCGACAACCCTGCCCAAATGCCCCCCAATTCTTACGCTTTATGAACAAAAGGTTGATGGCCAACGGGAAAGAAGGCAAAACTTGGGCATTATTGAGGCATATCGCCACAATTGGCGTAACTCAAAAGAAACAAAGGGGCGGCATCGTATCGTCCCTGTCCGGGTTGAGGGAAGGCGAGCGGTGATCGACAGGATTCCGGGTGCGATTGTGCGCGCACTTCTGGCAATGCTTGTGCTTGCGGTGCCGTCACTGATGTTGCCGCGCGGCATGGGCGATTCCGATCAGGTTGTCGCCTTTCTTGGCTTTTTCGCCGGGGCGCTGATCTTCGTCGAATACCTTGCGGTCTATCCCGGCTTGATCGAGTTTCGCGACGCGCCGCCCTACAACCGCATTCGCTATGTCACGCTTCTGCTGACGGTCACGATCCTGACGGCGATCTGCGTGAAGACGGCTCACCCGTCGCCCTTCGTGCTGCTTGCGCAATCCGTGGGCGACGTGCTGGGGCGCGTCGTCGATGTGCCCTACAGCCCGGTCCGGCTGCTGACGCTGATGCTGCCGCGCGATGCCGTCCCCGAGCAGATCGCCGTCGTCCGGGCGGCCGCCGGAATGGCCTACCTGATTTCGCTGGTCATGCTTGGCTTCTTCGTGGTCGTGCTCAAGCTTTTCGGCTGGCCGTCGTCGAACGGCGTGTTCAACGTCTGGGTCAACCTGCCGACCTTCGACCCGACCGTGGGCGGCGATGTCGTCGAACGGCTTGAACGCGATGCGCGGATGAACCTGTCGGTCGGCTTCCTTTTGCCCTTCGTGCTGCCGGCGATCATGAAGGTCGCGGCGGATGTCGTGGCCCCGGTCGGTCTGACGTCGCCCGAATCCATCATCTGGGTGGTGACGGCCTGGGCCTTCGTGCCGGCCAGCCTGTTCATGCGGGGGATCGCGATGGGTCGGATCGCAGACATGATCCGCGACTCGCGCCGCCGCGCGCGCGAGATGGAAGACAGCTTCCTGCCGGCCCTGTCGCACTGACATCCGCGAGGGCCGCAAACGAAACGCGGCGCCAGGGGCGCCGCGTTTGCTTTTCATCGAAGGCTGGGTGACCTTATTTCACGACCCGCACCGCGCCCCGCGCGGCGCTGGTGGTCATGGCGGCATAGGCCCGCAGCGCCGTGCTGACCTTGCGCGGCCGCGCCTTCACCGGCTTCCAGCCCGCCGCGTCGCGCTGCTTGCGGCGCTCGGCCAGCGTCGCCTCGTCCACGGCAAGGTGGATGCGGCGGTTCGGGATATCCAGTTCGATCGTGTCACCGGTCTCGACCAGCCCGATCAGCCCGCCTTCCGCCGCTTCGGGCGAGACGTGGCCGATCGACAACCCCGAGGACCCGCCCGAGAAGCGGCCATCGGTGACCAGCGCACAGGCTTTGCCGAGGCCCTTGGATTTCAGGTAGCTGGTCGGATACAGCATTTCCTGCATCCCCGGCCCGCCGCGCGGCCCTTCGTAGCGGATCACCACCACCTCGCCCGGCACGACCTTTCCCGTCAGGATGCCGGAGACCGCGTCCTCCTGGCTTTCGAAGACATGGGCGGGGCCGGTGAATTTCAGGATCGATTCATCGACGCCGGCCGTCTTCACGATGCAGCCGTCCTCGGCCAGGTTGCCCGACAGGACCGCAAGACCGCCATCCTTCGAGAAGGCATGTTCCGCATCGCGGATCACCCCGCCCTTGCGGTCGAGGTCGAGCGCGTCATAGCGGCTCGCCTGCGAGAAGGCGACCGAGGTGCGCACGCCGCCCGGCGCGGCCCGGTAGAATTCATGCACCGCCGGGTCGTTCACGCGCATCACGTCCCAGCGATCCAGCGCGGCCCGCAGGGACGGCGCATGGACGGAATGCACGTCCGGGTTCAGAAGGCCCGCGCGGTCCAGCTCGCCCAGGATCGCCATGATGCCGCCGGCGCGGTGGACGTCTTCCATGTGCACGTCGCTTTTCGACGGCGCGACCTTGCACAGAACGGGCACGCGGCGCGACAGCCGGTCGATGTCTTCCATGGTAAAGTCCACCTCGCCTTCGTAGGCGGCGGCCAGCAGGTGCAGCACCGTGTTGGTGGACCCGCCCATGGCGATGTCGAGCGTCATCGCATTCTCGAATGCCGCCTTGGTCGCGATGTTGCGCGGCAGGACGCTTGCGTCGTCGCCTTCGTAATAGCGCTTGGCCAGATCGACGGCGAGGCGGCCGGCCTCAAGGAACAGCCGCTTGCGGTCGGCATG
>JAGWVA010000121.1 GCA_028875855.1 Paracoccaceae bacterium | reverse complement strand
TCGAGAAATAGGTGTGATCCGGGTCCATCAGCGCCGGGTCGAACCGCGACACGTCAGCCTCGGGGTCGGCCATCAGACGGCCGTCCTGCTTGAGCTGTTGCATCGACACCATATCGGCGATCAGCAGGACGTCGGGTTGCGGCTGCCCAGCGGCGAACTCGGCCTGCAGCTTGGCCATCATCTGCGTCGTGCCACCGCGCACCCATTTGACCTTCACGCCCGGATAGGCGGCCTCGAAGGCGTTGACGGTCTTCTGCGCGTCTGCGCTCGGTTGCGAGGTGTAGAGAACGAGGTTCCCACTCACATCGGCATGGGCGGCGACGACAGACAGGGCCACGGCGGCCACGGCGGAAAACAGGCGGAACATGGGATCTTCCTTTCAGGCCATGGAACGGTTGCGGGTCGGCTATCGCACTGGCATTACAGTTCCATGACGCTTGCACAGGGTGGGCGCAAAAACCTGCGTTACAGGTGTGTCATTTTACTGTCACAGGCTGCGACTACACCGCGCCGATGGATGGGAACCCTGTGATGAAGGACGGTGAGGCAGAGAGAACCGGGCAGGCTGCCGCGTCCGACGATGGCATCGTCCGGCTGTCGGGCATCTCGATGCGTCTTGGCGGGTCGCAGGTGCTTTCGGATATCGACCTGACCCTGCAACGCGGCCGGGTCACGGCGCTGCTTGGCCCTTCGGGCTGCGGCAAGACGACCCTTCTGCGCATCGTCGCGGGATTGTTGGAGCCCGATGCCGGACAGGTGCTTTTGCGCGGCCTGACAGTCGCGGACGGCGCGAAGGGTCATTTCGTGCCGCCCGAGGATCGCGCCTTGGCGATGGTGTTCCAGGATTATGCCCTGTGGCCGCATATGACGGTGGCGGCCAACGTGGGGTTCCCGTTGGAGATGCAGCGCCAGCCCGCCGCCCGCCGCGCTGCTATGGTGGCCGAAGCGCTGGATCGTGTGGGCCTGTCGGCCTTTGCCGACCGGCGCCCGGCCGATCTGTCCGGTGGCCAGCAGCAGCGCGTGGCCATTGCCCGCGCCGTCGTCAGCAAACCGGATCTGGTGCTTTTCGACGAACCTTTGTCCAACCTCGACCGAGAACTGCGCGAAACGATGGTGGACGAGATCGCGGGGCTTGTTTCCGATCTCGGCCTGTCTGCGCTCTACGTTACACACGATCAGGCGGAGGCCTTCTCGCTTGCCGATGAGGTGGCGGTGATGCGGCAGGGACGGATCGAGCAACTGGCGCCGCCCGAGGAGCTTCTGGCTGCCCCGGCGACGCCCCATGTGGCAGAATTCCTGCGCATTGGTGCTGTCCTGCCGGTCATGCGGGGGCCCGATGGCTGGCATTTGTCGGGCGGCCCGAGGCTTGCCCCGACGACGGCACTGGCCCACGCGTCCCAAGTTCTCATCCCGGCGCGTGCCGTTCGGGTCGCCTCCCCAGGCGAGGGCAGGCTGGACGCATATGTGATCCGCACGTTGTTTCGGGGAGATGGGCATTTAGCAACGCTCGACCTTCCGGGCGGGCACCGGATGCAGTTGCCCGTCCCCGATCGTCTGACCCCTGGCGCGCGTATCGGCCTCGATTTCGACGACGCAGCCCTGCGCTGGTTCTGATAAGACGACCGCCTTGGCGCGCGGTCGCGTTCGGCGGTGCGATCCTCATCCGAAGGGTCAGCTTCGGTCTGCCTGTGCGACCGTAGTCGAGCCCACCGCCTTACCTGCGGCCGAGGCCAACCTGCGCCAGCCCAAGCAGGATCGCACTGCTGAAGACGCCGACCACGGCCATGGCCATGCCGTCCCCGACGTCGCCCTGCAGGAACTGGTTCATCACGTAGGTCGAGACGACCTCGGTTCCCGGTGGCTGCAACATGACCGAGGTCACAAGCTCGCGCATCGACAGCGCGAAGACGACCGAGGCCGCGCCGACCAGCGCGGGAAAGGCAAGCGGCAGGGTCACGGTCCTCAGGCGGTAGAGTGGCCCGGCGCCATGCACCGCGCCTACAGCGTTCAGGTTACCGCCGCCGGCGGCGAGGCCGATCTGGACATATCGCAGCGCGTAGGGAAAGGTGACGGTTAGGTAGGACACGACAAGGATCAGCGGCGTACCGTACAGCGTGATCGGCATCCAGTGCGCATTCCAGAACAGGATGAGCCCAACGGCTACAACCACCCCTGGCAAGGCCGTGGGCAGCGTCGCCATCAGGTCAAGCGCCCGCCTCGACGGGCGGGACGGTCCGGGCCCGTTCAGCGCGCCGGCGACGATCAGACCGGCCGCCACCGCAACGCCGGCAGTGACAAGAGACAACCAGACGCTGTTCAAGAGCGCCTGCCAACAGTCCGATCCTGCCCTCAGGATGCCCGCGAAATGCGCCGTGGTGAAGTTCGACGCAACGAAGCCGTCGCTGACCGCCCGCAGGAAAGAGGTCAGCACGATGGTCCCGATGGGCAGGACATCGGCCAACAGGACGAACAGCGCCACCGGCAGCAGCGCCGACCAGCTTGCCGACTGTTGCGGTCGATGGGGGGCGTCGGTTTCGGTCGCGGCAAGCGCCCGGTAGGGCAGCCACGCCAGCAACGCCAGCCCGCACAGGATCAAGCCGAGGGCTGCGGCCTTGGGCAGATCGACGGGCCAGACGCTGACCGCCTCTTCCACCGCTGTCGCAAGAACCTTGATCCCGGCATAGGTGCCCACGACCGCAGGAACGCCGTATTCCTCGCTCCCAGCAAGAAAGGTCAGCAGTGCTGCCGCACCGATTGCAGGGGCCAGCGACGGAAGCTCGATCCAGACCAGAGTGCGCAGGCGGCCAGCGCCATGCACGCGGGCGGCCAGCGCCGGAGTGCGCGCCCGCTGCAAAAGCGCCGCGCGCAGCATGAGGTAGGCCAGCGGCGCCAAGTGCAGCGCCATGATCCAGGCCATCCCGGGCAGCGTGTAGAGCGCCTGTCCGAAGGGCGCGCAGGCCGAGCCCAGCGTTTGCGCACAATAGCCGCCCGGCTCCAGCAGCAAGCTCCAGGCAATGCCCGTCAGGTAGGGCGGCAAAAGGAAGGGCGCCAGCAAGAGCGCCTCCCACAACCATGGCGCGGGCAACGGGCGTTCAACCGTCAGGGCAGCCATCAACCCGCCAAGCGCCAGCGTGAAACACATGGTCAGCAGGGCAAGCGTGACCGTGCCCCGAAGCGCCACCCAAAAATCCGGCGTCTGCAGTGCGGACGCAAGGCCACTGTGTGCCGGGCCGGAAGGCCAGACCGCCATCAGGACGATCTGCACCATCGGCGCGGCAACGAGGATCAACAGGACGAGCCAAGCGCCCAGGCCCAGAAGCCTGGGCAAACCCTTGTCCAGCATGGGGCGTCAGTTGCCCAGGATGTCCTTGCGGAACCGTTCCAGAACCTGCGCGCGGTCGGCGGCAAGCTTGGTCCAGTTCGCTTCGATGAAGGTCATCGTCTCGGGGTCTGGCCAGATTTTTGCGGGTTTCACCTCTTTCATGGCCGGGATCAGCAACGCCTTCGACACCATCTCCTGCCCGGTCTTTGACATGGCATAATCGACGAACTTCTTCGCGGCCTCCATGTCATGGGCCGATTTCAGGATCAGGATCGGACGCGGGATCAGCACCGTGCCGCTTTTCGGAAAGACCAGGTCAAGCGGGTTGCCCTTCTTCTTGCCGGCCAAGGCGGTGTGGCCGACCGCGGCCAGCATGACCGACCGTGCGCCAAGTTCCACCGGACGCAGGGCGGCGGCGTTGGGGCCGGGCCAGATCGTGCCTTCGTCCTTCAGGGCCTTGAAATAGTCCCACGCTTTCTGACCGTTGCGCGCCGCGAAGGCCAGCACGAAATCCGACGCCGTGCCCGACAGCAGCGGGTTCGGCATCGTCACCTGCCCCTTGTATGCGGCGCCCTCCAGCGCGAACCAGTCGCCTAGGCTTTTCGGATCGGCGATCTTCTTCGTGTTCACCACGATCGACACGGTGTCGCCGCCGATGGGCAGGAACGGCCCGTCCGCGTTCAGCGCCGGGCGCAGCGTCTTGACGACCGCATCCGGGCGGTAGGTCTCGACCGGCTGCTGGTCGGCGAGCGCCAGCCCCGC
>JAGWVA010000070.1 GCA_028875855.1 Paracoccaceae bacterium | reverse complement strand
CACGCTGGAAGACATCTACCTGCCCTACAAGCCCAAGCGCCGGACCAAGGCGATGATCGCGCGCGAGAACGGGTTGCAGCCGCTGGCCGAGGCGATCCTTGCCGACCGCGCGGCCGATCCCGAGGCGCTGGCGCGGTCTTTCCTGAGCGAGGCGGTTCCGACGGCGAAGGACGCGCTGGACGGCGCGCGCGACATCGTCGCGGAACAGCTGGCGGAAGACGCGACCCTGCTCGGCCAGTTGCGCGACTTCCTGCAACGCGAGGCGATCCTGACCGCGCGCCTCGTGCCGGGGCAGGAGGAGAAGGGCGCGAAGTTCTCCGACTATTTCGACCATCGGGAGCCTTGGGCCAACGTCGCCTCGCACCGCGCGCTGGCGATGCTCCGGGCGTCGAAGGAAGGCGTGGTGACGCTGGATATCGGGCCCGACCCCGAAACCGGCGCCCCGCGGGCCGAGGCGATGGTGGCCGCGCGTCTCGCCACCACGGGGAGCGGGCCGGGGGATCTGTGGCTGCGCAAGGTGGCGGGCTGGACGTGGCGGGTGAAGCTGTCCACCGCGATGATGGTGGACCTGCTGGGCGATCTGCGGGCGCGGGCCCATGAAGAGGCGATTGCCGTCTTTGCGCGCAATCTCAAGGACCTGCTCCTGGCCGCGCCCGCCGGTGCGCGCCCGACGCTTGGTCTCGATCCCGGTATCCGCACCGGCGTGAAGGCCGCGGTGGTGGATGCGACGGGCAAGCTGATGGCGACGGCGACGCTTTATCCGTTCCAGCCCAAGAACGACCTGCGCGGCGCGCAGGCCACGATCCTTGACCTGGTAAAGCGGCACGGGGTGGAACTGATCGCCATCGGCAACGGCACCGCCAGCCGCGAGACCGAACGGCTGGTTGCCGAGACGCTGAAGCTGATGCCTGCGGGCCAGAAGGCGCCGACCCGTGTCGTCGTCTCGGAGGCCGGCGCGTCGGTCTATTCCGCCTCCGAACTGGCGGCGCGGGAGTTTCCCGATCTCGACGTCTCGCTGCGCGGCGCGGTCTCAATCGCGCGGCGCTTGCAGGACCCGCTGGCGGAACTGGTGAAGATCGAGCCCAAATCCATCGGCGTCGGGCAGTATCAGCATGACGTGGACCAGCATCGGCTTGCCAAGACGCTGGAGGCGGTGGTGGAAGACGCGGTGAACGCGGTGGGCGTGGACCTCAACACCGCCTCGGCCTCGCTCTTGTCGCATGTCTCGGGCCTCGGGCCGGGCCTTGCGGAGGCGATCGTGGGGCATCGCGACATGAACGGCCCCTTCCGGTCCCGCAAGGGGTTGCTGGAGGTTGCCCGCCTCGGTCCGCGCGCCTTCGAGCAATGCGCGGGCTTCCTGCGCATCCGCGAGGGCGACGAGCCGCTCGACGCCTCGGCCGTCCACCCGGAGGCCTATGGCGTCGCCCGGCGCATCGTGAAGGCCTGCGGGCGCGATCTGCGCAGCCTGATGGGCGACACGGCGACGCTGCGCAGGCTCCGGGCGGAAGAGTTCGTGGACGCGACCTTCGGCCTTCCCACCGTGCGCGATATTCTGGCCGAACTGGAAAAACCCGGCCGCGACCCCCGGCCGAGCTTCGTGACCGCGTCGTTCACCGACGGGGTGGAGGATATCAAGGATCTCAAGCCCGGCATGCTGCTGGAAGGCACGGTGACCAACGTCGCGGCCTTTGGCGCCTTCGTCGATATCGGGGTGCATCAGGATGGGCTGGTGCATGTCAGCCAGCTGGCCGACCGCTTCGTGAAGGACCCCCATGAGATCGTGAAGGCCGGGGACGTGGTGAAGGTCCGCGTGACCGAGGTCGATATTCCCCGCAAGCGGATCGGCCTGACCATGCGCAAGGATGGCGGCGCCTCGGCCCGCGCCCCGCGCGAGGAACAGCCGGCGAAAGGCAAGGGCCAGGGGGCCGGGGCGCGCAACATGTCGGCCGCGCCTTCGGGGCAAGATGCGTCCTCGGGGGCTTTGGGGGCCGCGCTGCGGGATGCGCTGGGCAAGCGGTAGGGGCCATTGCCCCGGCCGACGCGGCGGGTAAGACTGCTGCCGCAGGTCAGGAGGCACCATGGAGCGGTTCAGCGCGGAACGCATGTTCCTCAAGGTTGCGGACCTCGGCAGTTTTGCCGCCGCCGCCGCGCAGCTTGGCACGAGTTCGGGGCAGGCGTCCAAGCTGGTTGCCCGGCTGGAAGAGGGGCTGGGCGTCAAGCTCATCAACCGCACCACGCGGGCGCTTGCGCTGACCGAGGCAGGCATCGCCTATGCCAAGCGCTTGCGCCCGCTGGTCGAGGATCTGGACGACCTGACAACGGCGGTGCAGAACGCATCCACCGCGCCGCGCGGGCTTCTTCGGCTCTCGGCGCCGGTCAGCTTCGGCACGTTGCGGCTTGCGCCCCTTCTGAGCCGGTTCGCCTGCGCCTATCCCGAGATCCGGCTCGAGGTGAATTTCGGCGACCGCATCGTGAACCTCGTCGAAGAGGGCTTCGATGCCGCAATTCGCGTCGGAGGCCCGCGCGATGCGCTGCTCAAGGGGCGGCGGCTGCTGTCTGCGCATATGCACACAGTGGCTGCGCAGGGCTATCTCGCCGCCCGCGGAACGCCCGCGCGTCCCGAGGATCTGGCCCATCACGACTGCATTCTGGACACGAATTTCCGCGACCCCAACCGCTGGAAATTCCGGGGCGGGCAGATCGTTCCGGTGGACGGGCGGATCACCTTTTCCAATGCCTCGGCCTGTCTTGCGGCGGCGGAAGCCGGGCTGGGGATTGCCTATGTTCCTGATTTCGTTTCGAAAGAAAGCATAAGGCAGGGGCGTGTCCAGCGGCTCCTGACCGACCATGCGCTGGAACCCGGCGATATCCAGATCCTCTATCCCGACGGACGCCATCTGCCCAACAAGGTGCGGGTGCTGATCGACTTTCTGGTTGGCGCGCTCCACGAGGAGGGCGAATAGATTCCATATCGGATGGAATTTACTTCCATCTGGGCGGATTGATGATCGGTTGGAAGCACGACATCTCTGCCGCATCCGGAAACGATGCGCTGACAGGAGATTTCCATGGCGACTGCAACAACGACCCTGACCACGACCTCGACCAGCTCCACCACCGACCTCGCCGCCGCGCTGCTCCGCGTGAGCCTTGGCGGGCTGTTCCTTGCCCATGCCGGGCTCAAGATCTTTGTCTTCACGCCCGCGGGCACGGCGGCCTTCTTCGCCTCGCTGGGCTTGCCCGGGGCGCTGGCCTATCTGACCATGGCGGTCGAGGTTCTGGGGGGCATCGCGCTCATCCTGGGTTACCGCACGCGGATCGCGGCGCTGGTCACGATCCCGGTCCTGCTGGGTGCGATCGCTTTCGTGCATATTCACAACGGGTTCTTCTTCAACGACAAGAACGGCGGCTGGGAATATCCGGCCTTCTGGATCATCGCGCTGATCGTGCAGGCGATGCTGGGCGGCGGGGCCTATTCCGTGGACGAAAAGCGCGGCTGACGCCGGCCTTCGGGACCTGAAGACCGCGCCCTGTCCGGCGCGGTCTTTTCTTGCGCGGCGGCTGTCGCGTGGACGGCAACCGGCGCCAATAGCGGTGGACGACCGCCCCGGTGACGCTAGATCGCGCCGGGACACGATCATTCTCGCCGGGACGGAAGGGCATGGAACGCTGGGTCATCATCGGCGCCTCGGGCGGAATCGGCGGCGCATTGTGCACGGCGCTGCAGGCGCGCGGGGCAGAAGCGGTGGGTCTGTCGCGCCGCGGCGACGGTCTGGACGTGACGGATGAACGGGCGATCCGCGCCGTGCTCGATCCCTTGCCGTCGGGCGCCTTCGACGGCGTGATCGTCGCGACGGGGGCGCTGGTGATCGATGGCGTGGGGCCCGAGAAAACGCTCAAGCGGCTGGACATGACGTCGATGGCGGCGCAATTCGCGCTGAACGCCGCGGGGCCGGTCTTGGTTATGAAACACGCCCTGCGGCTTTTGCCGCGCGACCGGCGGGCGGTCTTCGCCGCGCTTTCGGCGCGGGTCGGGTCCATCGGCGACAACGGCCTGGGCGGCTGGTATGCCTACCGCGCGGCCAAGGCCGCGCTGAACCAACTGATCCACACCGCCGCCATCGAGGCATCGCGGACCCATCCGCAATCGATCTGCGTGACGCTGCATCCGGGCACGGTGGAGACCGGGCTCGGGCCGGACTACCGCGCGGGCCATCCGACCGTCACGCCCGATGCGGCGGCGGCGAACCTGCTGTCGGTCATCGACGGGCTGACGCCTGCCGAGACGGGCGGCTTCTTCGACTGGGCCGGAAAGACGATCCCGTGGTGAAGCCACGCCTGATCCTGATCCTTGGCGACCAGCTCTCGCCCGCCATCGCCGCGCTGGCCGGGGCCGACAAGGCCCGCGACGTGGTGGTGATGGCCGAGGTGCGCGGCGAGGCGGCGACCGTGCCCCACCATCCGCAGAAGATCGCCTTTCTGTTCGCGGCGATGCGCAAGTTCGCGGCCGACCTCACGGTATCGGGCTGGCAGGTGCGCTACACCCGCCTCGACGATCCCGATAACACGCAGTCGATCCCGGGCGAGCTGATCCGCCGCGCGTCGGAGGCGGGGGCCGCGGAGGTGATCGCCACGCGCCCCGGCGACTGGCGTCTGATCGCGGCGCTGGAGGATTGTCCCGTGCCCGTGCGCCTGCTGGAGGATACGCGCTTCATCTGCGCGACGGCAGAGTTCGCGGCCTGGGCCGAGGGGCGCAAGCAGTTGCGGATGGAGTATTTCTACCGCGAGATGCGGCGCAAGACCGGCTATCTGATGGAGGGTGACCGCCCCGCGGGCGACCGGTGGAACTTCGACGCCGAGAACCGCAAGCCCGCGGCAGGCGATCTGTTCCGCCCGACGCCGCCACGCTTTTCACCCGATGCGGTAACGGCCGAGGTGCTGGATCTCGTGGCCCGGGAATTTCCGGGCCATTTCGGCACGCTTGACGACTTTGGCTGGGCCACGGACCGTGCAGGCGCGCTTGCGGCGCTCGATCATTTCATCGACCACGCGCTGCCGGACTTCGGCGCCTATCAGGACGCGATGCTGGCAGGGGACAGGTTCCTGTATCATTCGCTGCTGTCGCCCTACATGAACGCGGGCCTCTTGGACCCGCGCGAGGTCTGCGACCGGGTCGAGGCAGCCTGGCGCGCGGGGCGGGTGCCGATCAACTCGGCCGAAGGCTTCATCCGCCAGATCATCGGCTGGCGGGAGTTCATCCGGGGGGTCTATTTCCTCGAAGGCCCCGGCTACACGGCGCGCAATGCGCTGAACCACCGCCGTGCTTTGCCGGCGGCCTATTGGGGCGGCGAGACGAAGATGGCCTGCCTGTCGCAGACCGTCGCCCAGACCCGCGATGTGGCCTATGCCCATCACATCCAGCGCCTGATGGTGGCCGGGAATTTCGCGCTTCTGGCCGGGGTCGATCCGGCGCAGGTGCACGAATGGTATCTGTCGGTCTATATCGACGCGCTGGAATGGGTCGAGGCGCCGAACACGCTGGGCATGTCGCAGTTCGCCGATGGCGGGTTGGTGGGGTCCAAACCCTATGTCTCGTCCGGCGCCTATATCGATCGGATGTCGGACTACTGTGGCGGCTGCGCCTACCTGGTCGGCGATCGGACGGGCCCGAAGGCCTGCCCGTTCAACCTGCTGTATTGGCATTTCCTGATCCGCCACCGGGACCGGTTCGCGGGCAATCCCCGCATGGCGCAGATGTATCGCACCTGGGATCGCATGGCCGACGAGCGCCGCGCCACCGTTCTTGCCGAGGCCGAGGCGCTGCTGGCCCGGCTCGATGCGGGGGCGGTGGTCTGATCCGTCAGTTCCCCGCGGGCGGTGCGGCCGTCTTGTCGCTGGGCGCGGTCTGATCGGCCGGGGCGGGCGTGGCCGAGCCGTTCAGCTTGCCGTTGTCCCAGGTGCCCTTTTCCACCTGCCCGCCGGCATAATGCATCGTGCCCTCGCCCTGCCGGTGACCCTTGACAAAGGTGCCCTCGTACACGTCGCCGTTGGGATAGGTCGCCGTGCCCTTGCCGTCGATCTCGCCCGCCTTCCAGTCACCGGTGTATTTGAACCCGTCGGGCATCGTGATCGTGCCCGTGCCTTCGCGCAGGCCGTTGACGAACTGGCCCTTGTAAACGGTGTCGTCGGGATAGGTGGCCGTGCCCTCGCCGTTGCGCTGACCGTCCTGCCATTGGCCGTCATACTTGTAGCCGTCGGGATAGGTGATGACGCCCTGACCGGCGTTCTTGCCGGTCTTGAAGCCGCCGGTATAGGTGATGCCGCTGGCGTAATGCGCGGTCCCTTGCCCGTCGATCTGGCCTGCCTTCCAGTCGCCCTCGTAGGTCGAGCCGTCGGGATAGACGATCTTGCCCTTGCCGTCGGCCAGATCGTTCTTGAAGCTGCCGGTGTAGGTGGAGCCATCGGCATAGGTCACCGTGCCTTGCCCCTCGATCCGGCCCGCGACCCAGTCACCGGTATAGGTGTAGCCGTCGTGGCCCTTGAAGGTGCCCGTGCCCTGCCGCTTGTCGTCGGCAAAGTCCCCTTCGTAGATGTCGCCGTTCTTGTAGGTGACCTTGCCGTGGCCCTGCCGCTTGCCGTCCACGAGCGTGCCCACGTAGATATCGCCGTTCGGCTGGGTCAGCGTGCCCTCGCCGTTGATCTGGCCGTTCTTCCACGGGCCGACATAGGTCAGCCCCTCGGGCGTGGTGAGCTTGCCCGTGCCCTCGCGCTGGCCGTGGACGATGTCGCCGTCATAGACGGTGCCGTTGGGGTAGGTGATCTTCGCCTTGCCCTGCTGGACGCCCTTGACCCAGTCGCCGTCATAGACATAGCCGTCCGGGCTTTCCAGACGGCCCTTGCCGTCGTGCTGGCCATCGATGAAATGGCCGGTATAGGTCATGCCGTTGGCGTAATGCTCGGTCCCCTGACCGGTCATCTTTCCCATGACCCAGTCGCCCGTGTAGGTCGAGCCGTCGGGCGAGGTGATCTTTCCCTTGCCGTCGGGGGTGCCGTTCTTGAACTGGCCCACGTAGATCGCGCCGCTGGGAAAGCGGGCGGTGCCGTGGCCGGTCATCTGGCCCATCACCCAGTCGCCCGTATAGGTGTAGCCGTTGGGCATCGTATAGGTGCCGGTGCCGTCCTGCTTGCCGTCCTTGAAGGTGCCCTTGTAGACGCCGCCGTTGTCGTATTGCTTGGTGATGACGTCGCCCGACCCCTGCGCCGCCACGGCCGTCGCCACCGCGATCAGCATCCCGGCCATGCGCATCCTGCGCGTCCATCCGCCCGACTTTGCCGCCACGTCTGCCCCCTGTCGATGGTGCCTGCTGCCATCCGAATTTGCCGAAAAGGTAAAGGACGGTCCGGGGGCTGACAAGCTTTTCGCCATCAATCGGCTTTCCCTTGCCGCACAACCTGCTAGAACCCCAAGCGATCGAGAGGCGAGCCCATGACCGACCGTTTCCGCCTGACCCTGGCGCAGTTGAACCCCACCGTTGGCGCGATCGAGGCGAACGCGGGCAAGGCGCTTGCCGCCTGGGAAGAAGGCCGCGCGGCGGGGGCGGATTTCGTGGGCCTGCCCGAGATGTTCCTGACCGGCTACCAGACGCAGGATCTGGTGATGAAGCCTGCCTTCACCGCCGATGCGATGCGCGCGGTGGACCGTCTGGCACTGGCCTGCGCCGATGGCCCGGCGCTCGGGATCGGTGCGCCCTACCGGGACGCAAGCGGGCTTTACAACGCCTACTACATCCTTCAGGGCGGCAAGGTTCTGGCGCGGATGCTCAAGCATCATCTGCCCAACGACGACGTCTTCGACGAGGTGCGGCTGTTCAAGCCCGGCCCGATCTCTGGGCCCTACCGGATCGGGCCGCTGCGCATAGGCTCTCCGGTCTGCGAGGATGCGTGGTATGAGGACGTGGCCGAGACGCTGGCCGAAACCGGGGCGCAGATCCTGTTCGTGCCCAACGGGTCGCCCTACCGGCGGCGCAAGATCGACCTGCGGCTGAACGTGACGGTTGCCCGTGTGATCGAGACCGGGCTGCCGCTTGTTTACCTCAACACCGTGGGCGGGCAGGACGATCAGGTCTTCGACGGGGCAAGCTTCGTGCTGAATCCCGGCGGCGCGATGGCGCTTCAGCTGCCCGCGATGGAAGAGGCCATCGCCCATGTCGATTTCGAGGAAGGCCCTGACGGGTGGCGGGCGCTGCCGGGCACGCTGACGGCGCAGCCCGACGACTGGGAACAGGACTATCACGCGATGGTTCTGGGCCTGCGCGACTACCTTGGAAAAAGTGGGATCGCGCGGGTGATCCTTGGTCTATCGGGCGGGATCGACTCGGCGCTGGTGGCGACGATTGCGGCCGATGCGGTGGGGCCGCAGAACGTGCATTGCGTGATGCTGCCGTCGCAGTTCACCTCGGCCGCCTCGCTAGAAGATGCGGCGGGCGTCGCGCAACGGCTGGGTTGCCGGCTGGACACCGTGCCGATCTCGGGGCCGCAAGCCGCCGTGGCCGAGGCTCTGGCGCCGCTTTTTGCGGGCACCGCGGCCGGGATCGCCGAAGAAAACATCCAGAGCCGCCTGCGCGGCCTGCTGCTGATGGCGCTGTCGAACAAGTTCGGCGCGATGCTGCTGACCACCGGCAACAAGTCCGAGGTGGCGGTGGGCTATTGCACGATCTACGGCGACATGGCGGGCGGCTACAACCCGATCAAGGACCTTTACAAGACGCGCGTTTTCGAGACCTGCCGCTGGCGCAACCGCGAACACCGCGACTGGATGCAGGGTCCGGCGGGCGAGGTCATCCCCAGTCGCGTGATCGACAAGCCGCCAAGCGCGGAACTGCGGGCCGACCAGAAGGACGAGGACAGCCTGCCGCCCTATGCGGTGCTGGACGCGATCCTCGAACGGCTGATCGAGGGCGAGCAGTCGGTGGCCGAGATCGTCGCGGCGGGCTTCGACCGGGCGACCGTCAAGAAGGTCGAGGGGCTGCTTTACGGCGCCGAGTGGAAGCGCTTCCAGTCCGCCCCCGGCACCCGCCTGACGACGCGGGCCTTCTGGCTCGACCGGCGCTACCCGATCGTGAACCGTTGGCGCGACAACAGTTGACCCCCGGCGGCTGACACTCGGCGGCCGAACCTCTGCATAGCCGCACATCACCCTTGCGGGGATCGGGAATGTCCTGATCCCGACGAAGCACTATGTTGCGAATGGAACGCCAACGGAGGGCCCCATGAGCAACGTGAAACTCGCGATCGTCTATTATTCCACCTACGGCACGAACCATCAGATGGCGGAAATCGCCATGGCGGCCGCGCGCGACGCCGGCGCCGAAGTGCGTCTGCGCCGCGTGGCCGAAACCGCCCCGGCCGAGGTCGTGAACGGGCAGGAGGGCTGGAAGGCCCATGTCGAAAAGACCGCCCACGTTCAGGTCGCCACGCCTGACGACATGGAATGGGCCAATGCCTACCTCTTCTCGGCGCCCACCCGTTTCGGCGGCGCCCCGAGCCAGCTTCGCGCCTTCATCGACACGCTGGGCGGGCTTTGGTTCACCGGCAAGCTTGCGAACAAGCCCATCAGCGCCATGACCAGCGCGCAGAACCCGCATGGCGGGCAAGAGGCCACGCTGCTCGGCCTTTACACGACCTTCCTGCACTGGGGCTCGATCATCGTGGCGCCGGGCTACACCGACGGCGCGATCTTCGGCGCGGGCGGCAACCCCTATGGCTACAGCCACACGCAGGGCACCGAGCTTGACGAGAAGGCGGCCGCCGCGATCTCGCACCAAGCCAAGCGGCTGGTGGCGATGGCGGAAAAGCTCGCGGGCTGAGCCGCCCGCCGACGTTCTGGGTTGGTGACGAGTGAAAAGAGGCGCCCGCACTGCCGGGCGCCTCTGTTTTCGGGGCTAGAGCATCATCTGATAGCTTGCCGCGACATAGCGGAAGCCGGTTCCCATCGTCTCGACATAGCCCATGGCGGGGAAGGGCATGTGATAGCCGATGAAGGCCATCTTGTCGGAAGCCAACATTCCGAAGATCTTCCGCCGCGTCTTCGCCGCCTCGGCCTTGTCCGCATCGAAACTGACCTCCCAATCGGGATAGCCGAGCGACCAGACATAATGGTTCGCCGTATCCGCGGTGATCAGAAGCCCGTGGCCCTCGCTTTCGATGTGATAGGCCATGTGTCCCGGCGTATGGCCGGGGGCAAAGATCGCGGTGATCCCGGGGGCGACGGTGCCGCCGTCCTCGACATAGGTCATCTTGTCCGCGAAGGGGCGGACATTGGCATCGAAAAGCTTGTTGTTCGCCTTGGCATAGAAGTCGAATTCCACCCGCCCGGTGACATAGCGCGCCTTGGGGAAGGTGGCGGCCTTGTCGGCCATCATGCCGCCGATGTGGTCGGGATGCATGTGGGTCAGCACCACCACGTCCACCTGATCGGGCCGGTATCCCGCGGCTTGCAGCGCGCCGGTGATCCCCGCGGCATTGAGCCCGGTATCGAACAACACAAGTTCCTTGCCGGTATTGACCAGCGTGGGCGTGAAGAAGAACTGCGCCGCCGCGGTCGGAAGGAAGTTCTGCGCCGAAACCTTGGCGAAATCGGCGTCATCCACGTTCAGGCCAAAGATCTTGTGCGGCTCGGGCACCTTGCGCGTGCCCGCGAGCAGCGCCGTCACCTCGAAGCCGCCCAGCTTGAAGCGGTTGATCTGCGCCATGGATGGGCCAAGCTGCGGCGCGGAGGCCTGCGCTGCGGCCGGAAGCAGCGCACCGGCGAAGGGCAGGGCGGCGCCGGTCAGCATCGCCTGGCGTCGGCTCAGAAGGGGCGTCGTGGGCATGTCGTTTCCCTCAGGGTTGCATTGTCGTTCACAGATAGGTGAAGGACTGCGCCGATCCAGTTTTTACCGCCCGCTTTGGCGAAAATGCGCCAGCCCGATCCCGACGGCTCCCGCGTTTCAAACCGGGGCCGTCATATGGACAAAACGGGGCCTTTGTGAAAGAGCGGGGGCAACAGGAGAGACCCATGACCGTCACCCGCTTCGCCCCTTCGCCCACCGGCTACATCCATGTCGGCAACCTGCGCACTGCGCTGATGAACTTCCTGATCGCGCGCAAGTCCGGCGGCACCTTCATCCTGCGCCTCGACGACACGGACCGCGAACGGTCCAAGCAGGAATATATCGACGGCATCATGCAGGATCTGGAATGGCTCGGCCTGACCTGGGACCGGGTCGAGAAGCAGTCCGAGCGGCTGGGCCGTTACGAGGAAGCGGCAGAGGAGCTGCGCCGGAAGGGCCGCTTCTACGAAGTGTTCGAGACGCCGCTGGAACTCGACCTCAAGCGCAAGAAGCAGCTCAACATGGGCAAGCCCCCTGTCTATGACCGCGCGGCGCTGGCGCTCAGCGATGCCGAGAAGGACAAGCTCAGGGCCGAGCGGCAGCCCTATTGGCGTTTCCTGCTGGATCAGGAGCGGATCGAATGGACCGACGGCATCCTTGGTCCGATCTCGATCGACGCGGCCTCGGTTTCGGACCCGGTGATGATCAAGGCGGACGGGCAGGTGCTATACACCTTCGCCTCGTCGGTCGATGACACGGACATGGGGGTCACGCATATCGTGCGCGGCGCCGACCACGTGACGAACACGGCGACGCAGATCCAGATCATCCGCGCGCTTGGGGGCGTGCCGCCGTCCTTCGCGCACCACAGCCTGCTGACCGGCCCTCAGGGCGAGGCGCTGTCGAAGCGCCTTGGCACGCTCAGCCTGCGCGATCTGCGCGCGCAGGGGATCGAGCCGATGGCGCTTTTGTCGCTCATGGCGCGGCTCGGGTCGTCGCAGCCGGTGGAACTGGCGGGGTCGATCGACGATCTGGTGGCGGGCTTCGACATCTCGTCCTTCGGGGCGGCGCCGACGAAATTCGATGCCGACGACCTCAAGCCGCTGACGCGCGCGCATGTCCAGGCGCTGCCGTTCGCGGCCGTGCAGGACCGGATCGCGGCGATGGGCGTGCCCGCGGACAGGGCCGAGGCGTTCTGGAATGTGGCCAAGGGCAACATCAACGTGCTGGGCGATCTCGACCAGTGGTGGACGCTCTGCCGCGACGGGGCCGAACCGCTGATCGCGCCCGAAGATGCCGAGTTCATCGCCCAGGCGATGCAGATGCTGCCGCCGCCGCCCCACGGGCCGGAGACCTGGGCGAACTGGACCGCCGAGGTGAAGGCCGCGACGGGCCGTAAGGGGCGGGGGCTCTTCATGCCGCTGCGCCGCGCGCTGACGGGCATGGACCACGGGCCGGAGATGGCGGACCTTCTGCCGCTCCTGCAAAAGATCCGCGCGAAGGGCTGAGGTGGGGGCCATCGGCGGCTTCCCCCGCTCACAGCGCTGCGATATGACGCTGAGGGGCCGGTCATGCCCGCGGTGATGATCCAGGGCACGGGGTCGAACGTCGGCAAGTCGATGCTGGTCGCGGGGCTCTGCCGTGCCGCGCGCGCGCGGGGCCTGTCGGTCGCCCCCTTCAAGCCGCAGAACATGTCGAACAATGCCGCCGTCACCGCCGACGGCGGCGAGATCGGCCGGGCGCAGGCCCTTCAGGCGCTCGCGGCAGGCATTGCGCCGGTCGTTGACATGAACCCCGTCCTTCTCAAGCCGGAAACCGATCTGGGCGCGCAGGTGATCGTGCAGGGGCGTCGGATCACGCGGGCCGAGGCGCGGGACTACACGGCGATGAAGCACACGCTGCTGGCGCCGGTGATCGAGTCGTTCCGCCGGCTGGAAGCGGGGCATGATCTGGTGATCGTCGAAGGCGCGGGGAGCCCGGCCGAGGT
Source organism: Paracoccaceae bacterium (assembly GCA_028875855.1). GTDB lineage: Bacteria > Pseudomonadota > Alphaproteobacteria > Rhodobacterales > Rhodobacteraceae > Solirhodobacter. The sequence continues at coordinate 6,776 of JAGWVA010000070.1, read as the reverse complement.
GAACCTGCGCGCGGGCGACATCGCCAATATGGGCTTTGCCCGCGCGGCCGGGGTGCCCGTGGTGCTGGCGGGCGACATCGACCGGGGCGGCGTGATTGCGCAGATCGTGGGCACGCAGGCCGTGCTCGACCCCGAGGACGCGGCGATGGTGAAGGGCTTTCTCGTCAACAAGTTCCGCGGCGATCCGCGCCTTTTCGACGATGGCTACGACTATATCGCGGCGCGCACGGGCTGGCGCGGTTTCGGGGTCGTGCCGTTCTTTCCCGATGCGGTGAAGCTCCCGGCCGAGGATGCGCTGGACCTCGCGCGCGACCGGGGCAAGGGCGGCTTCGTCGTGGCCTGTCTCGCCCTGTCGCGGATTGCGAATTTCGACGACCTCGATCCGCTGATGGCCGAGCCCGCGGTGCGCGTGGTGATGGTGACGCCCGGGCAGGCCGTGCCGGGAGATGCCGACCTCGTGATCCTGCCCGGAACCAAATCCACGCGGGGAGATCTGGAATTCCTGCGCGCGCAGGGCTGGGACATCGACCTTGCCGCGCACCGCAGGCGGGGCGGCGCCATTCTGGGCATCTGCGGCGGCTACCAGCTGCTGGGCCGGATCATCGACGACCCCGCGGGGATCGAGGGGGCCGCCGGGCAAAGCGCGGGGCTGGGCCTTCTGGACGTGACGACCGAGATGTCGCCTGACAAGCGGCTGGAACGGGTGCGGGCAGTTGACGCCGCAACCGGCACCCCTTTCGACGGCTACGAGATCCACATCGGCCGCACCGCCGGGCCGGATTGCAGCCGCCCCTTCGCCCATGTGGACGGGCTGGCCGAGGGGGCGATGTCGGCCGATGGCAGGGTGATGGGCAGCTACCTGCACGGCATGTTCACCGATGACGGCTTCCGCGCGGCCTTTCTGGAACGTCTTGGCGCGGCACCCTCGGGCATTGCCTACGGCGCCGGGGTCGAGGCCGCTCTGGATGCGCTGGCCGCGCATCTCGAGGCGCATCTGGACGTGGGGGCCCTGCTTGCGCTGGCGCGCTGAGGCGCGGGCGATTTTTCGACGAAAAATCGGGGTTGTCCTGGCCGGACGCGAAGGCGCGCATTTTAGGCATTGGGTCGGGCCGCGTTAATCTCTCGGCAAGCGAGGCCGCTTACACCGGAGAGATCAGGACGATGACGGGATGACGCCGCTGGCAAATGCGGCGTGGCGGGCGTGGCTGGCCCTTGGCTGCCGCCTTGCGGACGTGTCCACCTGTCCACCGTTCGACATCCGCTCCTTCGGGACCGGAACCGCAAGCCAAGATCGCATGGCGCCGGAGGCCATCGCATGAGTGAACTGACCCCTATAGCCGAGGCGCGCCTGCGGGTTCGCGTCGCGCCCGACACGTCGATGATGCCTGACGCCTCGTGCGGGGGGCTGATCTGCCTGATGCCCGGAGCCTGCGTCGAGACGCCGCGGGGGCAGCGGCGGGTCGAGGATCTGATGCCGGGCGAGGTGGTCCTTGCCTGCGATGGCGCCCCGCAGGAGATCCTGTGGACCGGCCGCCGCAGGATGACCGGGGCGCGGCTTTTCGCCATGCCGCATCTGCGGCCCGTGCGTCTGCGCGCCGGGGCGCTTGGGCCCGGCAGGCCGAATGCCGATCTGTGCGTCGCGCCCGGCCACAGGGTCAGGCCGCGGGCAAGGGCGGAGCCGGTGGCCGTCACCGACCTTGTGGACGGGCGGTCGGTGCGGATCGAGCCCGGATCGCTTGACGTCGTGCTGATCCAGATCCTTTTTGCGCGCGCGACGGTGATCCGTGTCAACGGGGTCGAATGCGCAGGCCTGACGCCTGCGAACGCGTCGCTGGACCGCCTCGATCCAACGCTTCGCGCGGCGCTTGCGCGCATCCCGCAGGGCCCGCCCGGGGATGGGGACACACAGGATCGCATCGTGCAGCGTGCCCTGACCGGGCCAGAGGCTGCGATCCTGCGGCAGGTTCTTGGGTGACCCCGTCGGGGCGTGCCTGGCCGCGGCCGCGGCGGCAGGGCATTGACTCCCCGTCCGACGCCTGTATAAGCCCGCCATTCCCGGCCCCATGGCCGGGGATTTCATTTGGTGTTGGCGGACCCCGCAAGGGGAAGCCTGTCGCCCGGACGGAATGTTCGGGAAAGGACAACGCCCTTCACATTGCCCCGGACCGGGGCCCAAAGAAGGAGATCAGGGGTGACCAAACGCACCGCTGCCAAGTACAAGATCGACCGCCGGATGGGCGAAAACATCTGGGGTCGTCCGAAATCCCCGCTGAACAAGCGTGAATACGGCCCGGGCCAGCACGGCCAGCGCCGCAAGAACAAGCTCAGCGACTTCGGCACCCAGCTGCGCGCCAAGCAGAAGCTCAAGGGCTACTACGGCGACGTGACCGAAAAGCAGTTCCGCCGCATCTACGCCGAAGCCGAACGGGTTCGCGGCGACACTGGCGAGAACCTCATCGGCCTGCTGGAACGCCGTCTGGATGCGGTTGTCTACCGCGCGAAATTCGTGCCGACGATCTTCGCCGCGCGCCAGTTCGTGAACCACGGCCATGTGCTCGTGAACGGCAAGCGCGTCAACATCGCCTCCTACCGCGTGCAGGAAGGCGACGTGGTCGAAGTGCGGGCGAAGTCGAAGCAACTCGCCCTCGTGCTGGAAGCCGTCGCGCTGACCGAGCGTGACGTGCCCGACTATCTGGAAGTCGATCATTCCAAGATGACGGCGACCTTCGTGCGCACCCCCGCGCTTGGCGACGTGCCCTACCCGGTCCAAATGGAACCGAACCTCGTCGTCGAATTCTACGCGAAGAACTGATCCCTTTCTTCGCGGGCGATTTTCGGGGGCTGCACCATCCGGTGCGGCCCCCTTGTTTTTCCTCTTGTCTTGCGCAGCCCGTCTGGCATCCGGCGGAAGGCGCGGCTAGAACCGGCGCATGAACCGGAGATGACCCATGACCGACGCGATCCGCCCGCAACCCGGCATTCTCGACATCGCCCTTTATCAGGGGGGGCAGAGCCACGTCGCGGGCGTCGCCAACGCGGTCAAGCTGTCGTCGAACGAAAACCCCTTCGGCCCTTCCGACAAGGCCAAGGATGCCTTCTTGCGGTCTGTCCATCAGCTCCACCGTTATCCCTCGACCGATCACGCGAGCCTGCGCGCGGCGATTGCCGAGGTGCATGGGCTGGACGCCGACCGCATCATCTGCGGCGTCGGCTCGGATGAGATCATCACCTTCCTCTGCCAGGCCTATGCCGGTCCGGGGGACGAGGTGCTGCGGACCGAACACGGTTTCCTGATGTATGACATCTCTGCGCGCGCGGTGGGGGCGACGCCGGTCGCGGTGCCCGAACGGGACCGCACGACCGATGTCGATGCGCTGCTTGCGGCCTGCACTGCGCGCACGAAGCTCGTGTTCCTTGCCAATCCGAACAACCCGACCGGGACGATGATCGGCGCGGGAGAGGTGGCGCGGCTGGCGGCGGGCCTGCCGCCGCAGGCGATTCTTGTCCTCGACGGGGCCTATGCCGAATACGTGCCGGGCTACGATGGCGGCGCAGCGCTGGTCGATGCGCGCTCGAACGTGGTGATGACGCGGACGTTTTCCAAGATTTACGGCCTTGGCGGGCTGCGGATCGGCTGGGGCTATGGCCCGCGCGAGATCATCGACGTCCTCAACCGCATCCGCGGCCCGTTCAACCTGTCGAACACCCAGCTCGAGACGGCCGAGGCCGCCGTGCGCGACGAGGAATACGTTCTCAAGTGCCGCAACGAGAACGCGCGGATGCGCCGCTGGCTGGCCGAGGCACTGGCGGAACTGGGCGTGCCGTCCGATACGTCGATGGCGAACTTCATCCTTGCCCGTTTCGCCGATACGGCCGAGGCCGAGGCCTGCGACGACTTCCTGAAAGGGCAGGGGCTGATCGTGCGGCGCGTGGCGGGCTACGGCCTGCCGAACTGCCTGCGCATCACGGTGGGGGACGAACCCTCCTGCCGCCGGGTCGCCCATGCGGTGGCGCAGTTCAAGGGGCGGGTGAAATGACGGTCCGGTATGAAAAGGTCGCGCTGATCGGGCTGGGCCTGATCGCCTCGTCGATGGCCCATGCGATGCGCGCGGGCGGGCTGGCCACGACCATCGCGGGCCACGCCAAGACGGCCGACACGCGGGCGACCGCGCTCGAGATCGGGCTTTGCGACACGGTGCACGACACCGCGGCCGAGGCGGTGCGCGATGCCGATCTGGTGGTCCTCGCGGTGCCGGTCGGCGCGATGGGCGAGATCGCGGCAGAGATCGCGCCGCATCTGCGCGCTGGCGCGACGGTCACGGATGTGGGGTCGGTCAAGCAGGCCGTGATCGACGCGGTGGCGCCGCACCTGCCTGCGGGCGTCCATTTCATCCCCGGCCACCCGATCGCGGGCACGGAATATTCCGGGCCGCGCTCGGGCTTTGCCACGCTGTTTCAGAATCGCTGGTGGCTGCTTACGCCGCTTGCGCAGGCCGATCTGGCCGCGGTGGCGAAGCTGCGCGCCTTTCTTGAACAGATGGGCGCCAAAGTCGATGAGATGGACGCGCCGCACCATGATCTCGTGCTGGCGGTCACCAGCCACACGCCGCACCTGATCGCCTACACGATGGTGGGCGTGGCCGACGATCTGCGGCGCGTCACGGACAGCGAGGTCATCAAGTATTCGGCCGCAGGCTTCCGGGACTTCACCCGCATCGCGGCTTCGGACCCGACGATGTGGCGCGATGTCTTCCTGACCAACAAGGATGCGACGCTGGAGATCCTCGGCCGGTTCACCGAGGAGCTTTTCGCCCTGCAACGCGCGATCCGCACCGGGGACGGGCAGCACCTGTTCGACTATTTCACCCGCACGCGCGCGATCCGCCGTGGCATCATCGAGGCCGGGCAGGACACCTCCGCCCCCGACTTCGGTCGCGGCAAGGCCGAGGGGCGCGCCTAGCCGCCGATCCGCGGCGCCGGGCCAAGGGGCAGGGGACCAAGGCTCATCCAGCCCTTGGCGAAGTAAAGCGGCAAGTCGATCACATTGGGGTCTTTCGACCCTTTTGCCAGTTCGGTCAGCATGTTGTGCACCGTCGGCGCAAGGTCCTGCTTGATGACGCCCAGCCCGGCGAGGATCTGGGGCAGCCCCTCCCAATTCTGCACGCGCAGGTCGATCTTGCCGTCCGGCACACCCGTTGCGCCAATGCTGACCTGACCCGTGACCGACAGGACCATCTTGCCCCAGGCGATGTGCCCGTCCTTCACCGTGATGCCGGTCGGGCGGGGGGGCGCGTTCAGGGCGTGGCGGTCGATCACGCGGTCGAAGTCCAGCTCGGCATCAAGATAGACTTCGCGGATCGCGTCAGGGCGGATGCCGGCCGGATCGAGACGCGCACGCAGCGCCGCGTCCGGCCTCACGCCCTCGATCCGCAGGCCGATCTCCTGCGCGGTCTTGCGGCCCGGCACGCGACGGCTGGCAAGGCTCATCTTGTCCGCCCCGACCTGCCATCCGAGGCTTGCGGTGAGGGTGGGGCGATCCACGATCCCCACGACCTCGTTCAGCGCGAAGGCCACGCCGGGGACGAAGGTCACGCTCCCCTCCATCCGGGTCGAGGCGATGGTGAAGCGGCCCGCCGGCGTCTCCAGCGTCTGGCTGTGGGGCAGGGCTACGACGAAGTGGTAGGGGTTGTAGCTCAGCGCCAGAAGCTGGGCAAAGGGCGCGCGCCATGTCACGCCCGTCTGCGGATCGCCAAGGGCTATGTCGTTGACGGTCAGGTCGAAGCGGCTGGGAAAGCCCACGACCGACAGGCTGGAATAGTCGGCCGTCCGCCCCTGCGCCTTCTGCGCGGCAAAGAAGGCACGCGCGGCATGGCCCTCGGCATTCGACCCGATGAACCACCAGCCGCCCCACAGCACCGCCAGCGCCAGCACACCCGCCACCAGAAACCGCATCCGCGCCCCTTTCCCTTCGCCCTCGGCCCTGTCTACAAGGGGCGCGAACGGAGGACCAGAGAGATGGACAGCACCGCCATGTGGGTTTTCGGCTATGGATCGCTGATCTGGAACCCCGAGTTTCCCGTGGCCGAGCGGCAGATCGCCCGGCTGGAGGGCTGGCACCGATCCTTCTGCATGCATTCGATCCACCACCGGGGGACCGAAACGGACCCCGGTCTTGTCCTCGCGCTCGACGCGGCGGAGGGCGCCTGTTGCGAGGGTGTTGCCTTCCGCGTCGCCCCGGGCGCGGAAGACGACACCCTTGCCGCGCTGCGCGAGCGGGAACTGATCTCGTCGGCCTATATCGAGACGCGCCAGCCGGTCGCGCTGCGCGACGGGCGGCAGGTCGAAGCGGTGACCTTCGTGATCGACACCGGCCATGTGCAATATGCCCGTGGCCTCACGCTCGAGGATCAGGCGCGCATCATCGCCCGCGCGGTGGGCGGGCGCGGCCCCAACTGGGACTATCTTTACAGCACGGCCGATCATCTGGCCGGGCTGGGCATTGCCGATGCCGATCTGGGCTGGCTCGCCGATCGGGTCCGCACCCTTCGGGCAAACGCGCAACGTTGAGCATGCGCGGCGCATGGGGCCGTGATTGCCGGTTGGCAGGCCGCGCGCCGCCCCCTATTGTTCGCCCGAACGCAGAGGGGGCAGAATGGCCCAATTCGACAGGACCGGCCGCAGGGCCGATGTAGCTTTCTCCCGCCCGGTGCAGCAGGCCGTGACCATGCTGATCGTGCTGGCACTCGTCGGCGTGGGCGCGTTCATCATGCGCACGC
>JAGWVA010000009.1 GCA_028875855.1 Paracoccaceae bacterium | reverse complement strand
TCTCAGCTTCGGCATCCGCGAGGACCGGATGGCACAGATGGTGCAGGAGGTGCGCGACAAGGGCGCCGACCTCGTCGTGCTGCTGTCGCACAACGGCTTCGACGTGGACCGCAAGATGGCCGCCAAGGTGCCGGGCATCGACGTGATCCTGACCGGCCACACCCATGACGCGCTGCCCGAGCCGGTGCTGGTGGGCAAGACCATGCTGATCGCGTCGGGGTCGAACGGGAAGTTCGTGACCCGGCTCGATCTTGACGTGCGTGACAGGCAGATCAAGGGGTTCAGCCACAAGCTGATCCCGATCTTCTCGGACGCGATCGCACCCGATGCCGAGATGACGAAGCTCGTCGCCGCCCAGCGGGCGCCCTATGAAAAGGAGATGGCCGAGGTGATCGGCCACACGGGGTCGCTCCTCTACCGGCGGGGGAACTTCAACGGCACATGGGACGACCTGATCTGCAGCGCCCTGATCGAGGAACGCGAGGCCGACATCGCCCTGTCGCCCGGTTTCCGCTGGGGGCCAAGCGTCGTCGCGAACCAGCCGATTACCCGCGAAGATCTCTTCAACGTGACGGCCATGACCTATCCCAACGCCTACCGCTCCGAGATGACGGGGGCGCAGTTGAAGGCGATCCTCGAAGACGTGGCCGACAACCTGTTCAATCCCGATCCCTATTACCAGCAGGGCGGCGACATGGTCCGCGTGGGCGGCATGGGCTATTCCATCGACGTCTCGAAACCTCAGGGTCAGCGTCTGTCGAACATGACGCTTCTGAAGACGGGCGCGGCGATCGAGCCGTCCAAGACCTACGTGATCGCAGGCTGGGGGTCGATCAATCAGGACACCAAGGGGCCGGCGATCTGGGATCTGGTCGAGGGCTGGATCAAGCGCAAGGGCACCGTGAACGTGGCGCCGAACCAGTCGGTTGCGGTCACCGGCGCCTGAGGAGGCGGCCGCAGGGCCGAACGGGTCAACAAGAGGGGAGAACGGAATGAAACGCGTTGTCTTGGCCTTGGGCGCGCTTGCCCTGTCGGCCCATGTCGCCCTTGCGCAGGGCAAGACCCACAAGATCGCCTTTCAGGTCGATCAGAACGACCCTCAGGTGATGAACCTCACGCTCAACAACGTGCAGAACGCGATCGACGCCTTTGCCGGGATGGGCGACAAGGTCGATATCGAGGTGGTGGCCTACGGTCCCGGGCTCAACATGTTCATCAAGGGCAAGAGCCCGGTCGGCGAGCGGATCGGCGCGATGTCGCTGGAACATCCCGATGTCGTCTTCTCGGCCTGCGGCAATACGCTCGCCAAGATGGAAAAGGCGGCCGGCCACAAGATCCCGCTGCTGTCCGAGGCGCATGTCGTTCCCGGCGGCGTGGTGCGCCTGACCGAGTTGCAGGAAGAGGGATACGCCTACATCCGGCCCTGACGCCCCGCGGCCCGACGTGCGACCTGCGACAGCTCTGCCCTGAGCCAGCGGTAAAGCGGCGCGGCATGGGTGCGCGCGCTCCATGACAGGCCCATGCGGAAAGGGGCGGGCACGGGACAGGCAAAGCCCGCAAGATCGCCCCGGATGCTGTCGGCAAGGCGGGCGGGCAGGGTGACCACAAGCCGCGTGCCCGATACGAGCTGCGCGATGCCGGCCGGGCTTGGCACCCGCATGGCGACCGAAAGGCGGTGGCCTGCGGCCTCGACCTCCTGAATGTAGCGCGACCGCCAGTGGCCGTCATAGGTGATCAGGATGTGGTCGAGCGCGACATAGCGGTCCACCGGCGGCGCGGTCCCCGCCGCGGGATGGGCGGGGTCGCACAGGCAGGTGTAGTGCTCGCCGAACAGGTCGGCGAAATGCAGGCCCGACTCCAGCGGCATCTCCGGCCCGATCAGCAGGTCGGCCTCGTCCCGGGCAAGCCGCTTTGGCCCGTCGCTCGACGCGTTGATGACCGTCAGCCGCAGACCCGGCGCCACGTCCAGCAGGTGGCGCGCGATGGCGGGGATCAACAGCAGACGCTCATAGTAGTTGCAGGCGATGGTCACTTCGGCGGCGATCCGGGACGGGTCGAAGACCTCGGGCGCGGAAAGGGCGCGGTAGTCCTCGAGCAGCGCGGCGGCGCGCGCCACGATCGCGTCGCAGCGCGGGGTCGGCACCTGCCGCGCGGCCTGCTTGACGAACAGCGGATCGGCGAAGACCCGGCGCAGCTTGTCGATCGTGTAGCTGACCGCCGACTGGTTTACTCCAAGCGCCTCGGCCGTGCGGGTGAAGGACAGGCTCGCATGCACCCGGCACAACACGTCCAGCGCGGCGAAGTCGATCGACAGGAGGTCGGGCGTGGGCTTGTTCATATCCATCAGTTTGACTGATGGCGAATATCAAGTCCATGTGATTGTTGCATCGCATGGGCGGCGGTATCCACGCTCAAGGCTTTCTGGGGAGGAGGACGCCGCAATGCCATTGGCCCCCGTGGACCGGGAAACCACGATCGACACGCTCACGCTCGATCCCTATCCCATCTATCGCCGGATGCGGTCGGAAACGCCGGTCGTGCGCGTGGAGTCCGTCCGGCGCACCCTGCTGACCAAGGCGGCGGATACGAAATACGTCAAGGACACGCCGGCGCTGTTCAGTTCGGACGATCCCGAAACGCCGATGAAGCCCGCCTTCCGTGCCCATACCCTGATGCGCAAGGACGGCAAGGAACACATGGCCGAACGCATGGCGATGGCAAAGGCCTATTCACCCAAGGTGATCGACGCGCATTGGGCGCCGCTTTACCGTCAGATCGTGTCGGACTACCTCGACCGGCTCCCGCGCGAGGGGATGGTGGACCTTTACGCCGATCTCTGCGCCCCGGCCGCCGCGCGCATCCTTGCGCATATCCTTGGGGTCGAGGAAGCCAGCGACGCAGAGATGATCCGCTGGTCGCAGGCCCTCATCGACGGGGCGGGCAATTTCGGGTGGCGGCCAGAGCCTTTCGAACAGTCGGACCGCGCCAACGACGAGATGGACGCGCTGTTCGACAGCCTCGTGGCGCGTCACAGGGCCGAGCCCAACCCCTCGGCCTTCTCGATCATGGTGAATGCCGACAACCCGATCCCGATGAGCCAGGTCTATGCCAATATCAAGATCGCCATCGGCGGCGGCATCAACGAGCCGCGCGACGCGGCGGCCACGATCGTATATGGCCTCCTGACCAACCCCGACCAGTTCGATGAGGTGAAGCGGCAGGACTGCTGGTCCGATGCCTTTGAAGAGGGCGTGCGCTGGGTCGCCCCGATCCAGGCCAGTTCCCGCCTTGTGATGGAGGATACCGAGATCCGCGGCATCTCGATCCCCAAGGGGGACACGGTGATGACGATCCAGGCCTCGGCCAACCGGGACGAAGAGCTGTTCGAGGATGGGGAGGCCTTCAACGTCTTCCGCGCGAAGGCGCCGCATCAGGCCTTTGGCTCGGGTCCGCATCATTGCGCCGGGGCCCATGTCTCGCGCCGCACGGTGGGGGCGATCCTGATGCCCATGCTGTTCGAGCGCTTCCCGAACATGAGCCTGCCGGACCCCGACGCCGTGCTATGGCGCGGCTTCGGCTTCCGCGGTCCGATCAACCTGCCGGTGCGGCTGGCCTGAGCCGCCGGACCCCACGAACAGGAGAACCCGATGGTCAAGGTGACCTATATCCATGCCGATGGCCGCGAGGTCACGGTCGAAGGGCGCATTGGCGCCAGCGTGATGGAGACCGCCCGCGCGAACGGGATCGACGGGATCGTCGGCGAATGCGGCGGCGCGATGGCCTGCGCGACCTGCCATTGCTACGTCGATGCCGATTGGCAGGCGGCCACCGGCCCGCGCAACGATGGCGAGGATCTCATGCTCGATTGCACCGCGGCGGAACTGCGCGACACCTCGCGCCTGTCGTGCCAGATCCGCCTCACGCCGGCGCTGGACGGGCTGCGGGTGGAACTGCCGGCAGAGCAGCACTAGCCGCACCGCCGGATCGTTCAGCGCGTCGTCTCGCCGCGGCGGCGGACGACCACATCCACGGTGATCGAGGCCAGCAGGACCAGCGCCGTCGCCATCAACTGGATCGCCGCGGGCAGGCCCAGCAGCGCCATGCCGTTCACGATGGCCGCGATGACGATGCCGCCCAGCACCGGGTGCAGCGGATGCCCCCGCCCGCCAAAGAGGCTCGTGCCGCCGATCACGGCGGTTGCGACGACGTAAAGCACGACCGTGCCGCCGTCGAAGCTGGTCGAGATCGACCGCAGGCGCGAGGCGTAGATGATCCCGCCCAGCCCCGCCGTCATCGCGGCCAGCGTGAAGGCCAGCGTGCGGATCAGGGACAGGTTGATGCCCGCCCGCCGCGCCGCCTCGGCCGAGCCGCCGATGGCCGAGACATAGCGGCCGAACCGCGTGCGTGTCAGCAGCAGCGACCAGAGCACCAGAACGGCGAAGACGATCGGCACCACCCAGGGCATGCCATGCACCGGGAAGGCCGGCACGCCCCGGTCGGCATTCGACACCAGAACCAGCGTGATCCCCGCGACCGCCGCCGCCACCAGCTTCAGCGCCGTGACGCCCATCGGGGGAACCACCAGCCCGCTCCGCCGTCTTTGCCGGTCGCGGAAAAGCGTCAAGGCGGCGTAGATCGCCAGCACCGCGCCCATCGCCGCCCAGCCGCCCTCGCGGCTCAGCGTGCCGTTGGCGAGGTTGTTGATCGTCTCGTCCGGGATCGGGATCGTGCCGCCGGTGCCCAGAAGCTCGATCATCAAGCCCTGAAAGCCCAGAAGCCCGGCCAGCGTGACGACGAAGGACGGCAGGCGGACGCGGGTGATGAGTAACCCCTGCAACAGGCCAAGCCCCGATGTGGCGGCAAGGGCCGCGAAGATCGCCGTCCACCATGTCAGGGCCATGTCGGGCTGCACGAGGATCGTTGCCACCGTGCCGCCGATGCCCGCAACGAATCCCAGCGACAGGTCGATCTCTCCCAGCAGCAGGACGAAGACCTCGCCCATCCCGATCATCATGAAGACGGACCCCTGCACCAGAAGGTTGACGAGGTTCCCGGGCGACAGGAACTTGGCGTTCTGGCTCTGGAAGATGGCGGCGATCAGGATCACGCCGAGGACCACCGGCAGCACGCCGCTTTCCCCCGCCAGAACGCGGCGGCGAAGCGCCGAGGCGTAACCGCCCAGCGTCTGGGGGCGTCTGTCGGTCTCAGGCGTGGGTTCTTCCGGCTCGCGTCCGCTTTCCACCTCGGGCAGCAGGGTGGCTTCGCGTGTGCTCGGCGCGCCCCCCTCCGGCGGGGCGACCTTGCCCATCCGGTCGGAAACCCCGGTTGTCATCAACTCTACCGTCAGCGGCTTGTCGAAGTCCCGCGCGGGGCCCTGCGTCACGGTCTTGCCCAGCCTCAGCACCGCCAGCCGGTCGGCGACGGCGAAGACATCGTTGAGGTTGTGCGAGATCATCACGACCGCCAGCCCCTGATCCGCCAGCCGCCGCACCAGCGCCAGCACCTGCCGCGTCTGCGCGACGCCAAGCGCTGCCGTCGGCTCGTCGAGGATCACGAGCTTCGAGTTCCACATCACCGCCTTGGCGACCGCGATCGACTGGCGCTGGCCGCCCGACAGCGAGGCCACCGCCTGCCGGATCGACCGCAGCGTGGTGACGTTGAGCGAGGCCAGTGTTTTCGCCGCCGCGCGTTCCATCGCGTCCTCGTCCAGAAGGCCGTTCGCCAGCCGCTCGCGGCCAAGGAACATGTTCTGCACCACGTCGAGGTTGTCGCAGAGTGCGAGGTCCTGATAGACGACCTCGATCCCAAGCTGCGCCGCCTCGCGCGGGTTGCGGATGCGGACGGGCTGGCCGTTCCACAGGATTTCCCCGGCATCCGCGTTGTGGATGCCGGCGACCGTCTTGATGAGAACGGACTTGCCCGCGCCGTTGTCGCCGACCAGCGCCGTGACCTGACCGGTGGGCACGTCCAGATCGGCCCCCGCCAACGCCTGCACGGCGCCGAAGGCCTTGCGTATTCCCCTTACCCGAAGGAGCGGGACGTCGGTCCCGCCCCCCATCGCGTCAGTTCCCGCCATGGCGCGCTACTTGATCCCGGCTGCCGTGCAGGCCGCCGTCATCGCGCTGCCCGCGCAAAGTTTCGCCGCCGGCACAAAGCCGTCCTTGACCACGGTCGCGGCCAAGTTCTCGGGCGTGACCCAGATCGGCGTCAGCAGGATGGACGGCACGTCGGTCCCGGCCTGCGTATCCGCCGTCTTGCCGTTCACCAGCCCCTCCGGAGGCGCCTCGCCCGCCCGCAGGTAAAGCGCGAGCGCGGCCGCGGCCTGCGCCTCGAGGTAGATCGGCTTGTAAACCGATCCGCATTGATAGCCGGTCAGCACATTCTGCATGCCCGTCAGCGTCGCGTCCTGCCCGGTCACCGGGAAGGTCTTTGGCGGCACCTTCAGCGTCTTGAGATACGAGATCACGGCATTGGCGTTGTCGTCGTTCGGCACGACGGCGGCATTCATGTCCGAATGGGCGGTGTATTGTTCCTCGAAGGTCGTGCGCGCGGTCGCCGGGTCCCATGTGCCCGCGGGCTCGCCCATGTTCTTGTATTTGCCGGAGTCGAATTCGGGTTTCAGGACGGACATGTAGCCCTGGGCGAACAGCGTCGCGTTGTTGTCCGTCGGCGCGCCGCGCATCACCAGCAGCTTCGGCTCTGCCACTTTCCAGGCATCGAGGCATTGCACCATGCCCTGACCGATCAGCTCGCCCACCTTCACGTTGTCGAAACTCACATAATAGGCGCGGCTGCCGCCCAGCGTCAGGCGGTCGTAGTCGATGACCGGCACGCCATGCGACTTGGCATAGGTCTCGATCGAGGCACCGACGCCCGACGAGATCGGGTCCATCACCAGCACGGTCGCGCCCTGCGAGATGGCCGATTGCGCCTGCGTCAACTCGCTGGCCTCCGACCCTTGCGCGTTGCTGATGATGAGGTCGTCGGCGGCAAGCCCTGCGGCGGCGAAGGCCTGTTTCAGATAGGGCGCATCGAACGAGGTGTAGCGGGCCGAGGTCGTCGTTTCCGGAAGCAGGACGGCCACCTTGCCCTTCCCCTTGGCGACAAGCGGCTTGAGTTGTTCCATGGCCGCGAAATCGGCCGAGAAGGACCCGGCAGTCAGCCCCTGCGCAAAGCCGGGGCCGGTCGTGAGGATGAGAGAGAGCGCCGTCGCGGTCAGAAGGCCGGTCGAACGAAGGGGGCGATCAAGTGACATGGGACGTTCCTTTTGCAGATTGCCCGAGAGCGGAGCATGCGCAAAAGGCTACGGCCCGGATCGGCGCGCGGCATTGACGACGCGCACGGCGCGGGCATGTTCTGCCGACCGCTCTGCCTGTGGCCGCCTGGCGCGGTCAGCCGATGTCGAGATCGTCGTAACCGCGCAGCCGGTAGATCGCGAAGGACACGAGCCACGCGGTCAGGAACAGGCCGATGATCAGGAAGCCGATGGTGCCGAGATTGTCGTTCAGCGACCCAATGGCGGACCAGAGCGGGCCGGTCAGGCCGAACTGATCGCCGATCAGCCCAAGCGCCTCGATCCCGCCGACCACCACGGCGACCAGTACCGACACGGCAGTGATCGTCATGTTGTAGTAAAGCTTGCGGACCGGCTTCACGAAGGCCCAGCCGTAGGCCCCGACCATCAGGATGCTGTCGATCGCATCCACGAGCGACATCCCCGCCGCGAAGAGGGCGGGAAAGACGAGGATGGTCCAGATGTCCAGCCCCTTGGCCGCCCCGGCCGCCGACAGACCCAGCACGCCGACCTCCGTCGCGGTGTCGAAGCCCAGACCGAACAGGAAGCCCAGCGGATACATGTGCCACGACCGGGTGATCAGGCGGAACATCGGTCGCAGGATCGCGGTGAGATAGCCGCCGCCGGTCAGCATGTCGCTAATGTTCAGCTCGTCCACCCGCTCGCCCCTCTGCGCGGCGCGAAAGGTCGCGGCGATGCGGCGCAGGATCGTCAGGTTCACCGCCGCGATGCCCAGCAGGAACACCGCCGAGACCAGCGTGCCGATCAGGCCGCCGACCGCGTGGTAGGCCTCGATCCGGTCCTTGAACGCGGTGGCCGTGGCCGCGATGGCGATCGAGGCCAGCAGGACGATCGTGGAATGGCCAAGCGAAAAGAACAGCCCCACCCCCACGGGCCGCGCGCCCGCCTCCATCAACTTGCGCGTCACGTTGTCGATGGCGGCGATATGGTCGGCATCCACCGCATGCCGCAGGCCGAGGCTCCAGGCCAGAAGGGCGGTGCCAAGCAGCATGGGAAAGTCGCGCAAGCTCAAAAGCGTCCAGGCCCAGGCGGCAAGGTTGAGGCAGACCAGCAAAAGGACAAGGCCGATCGCCTTCGGGCGGAACGTCTC
Source organism: Paracoccaceae bacterium (assembly GCA_028875855.1). Taxonomy (GTDB): domain Bacteria; phylum Pseudomonadota; class Alphaproteobacteria; order Rhodobacterales; family Rhodobacteraceae; genus Solirhodobacter. The sequence goes on along the minus strand of JAGWVA010000009.1, from coordinate 64,448 downwards.
CGGTCCTGCGTCAGGCGCCGCCCCAAACTGCATCTGATGCCTCATCCCGTTCCGGTTACCCCAAGCTTGGCCGTGCGACGCTATGCGGAACCTTGACGAAGATTATGGGGCACGGCGTTTCTGCCGAAGCGGCCCCTTCGGTGGCGGCTGCCGTGCTGCATCCGCGGGCGGTTCTGCCCAAAAATCAGGCGTCGGTGGAGCGGATGCCGCAGGCGACGATGACCTGTGCGGCGGCGTCCGGGGCATGTCCGGCGGCCCATGCCCCCGGGTCTAGAGCTTCTGCCCGGGCGGAGACGTCAGCAGGCGTCGCTCCGGCAACCAGGGATCGAGCTTCACGGCGGTTTCCAGCACCTTCCGCGCCTCGACGATCCGGCCGAGCCGCATCAGCACGAGGGCCTTGCCGGACAGCGCACCGACGTGATCCGGCGCGCGGGACAGGACATGGTTGCTGTCCGCCAGCGCGGCCATGTCGTTCTTGGCCAGATATTCGTCGAAGGCGCGCTGGTTGTAGCCCTCGATGTAATCGGGGCATCGCTTGATCAGCCCGGTCAAGGTGTCGATGGACGCCGACAGGTCGCCCTGATTGCGCTGCGCGACGGCGGCGTTCAGCATTGCCTGCGCCTCGACGTCGGGCGCGCGCATCTGGATCATCCAGAACTCTGTCATCAGGCCCGCGGCCTCTTGCGCGGATGTCGCCTTTTGCAGATCGGCGATCACCGCGGCACGCTCTGGCGCCTTGTCCGGCCCCTTGGGGCAGGGCTGCGCCACGGCAGGCGCGGCAAGGATCAGCAAGAGCGCGGCGGCTTTCATAGCCAAACGGTGGCGCATCGGAGCAAAAAATCAAGCCACACCGTCACGGCGGCGGCGCATCCGCGGAAAGAGGCCCATCACGGGCGACCCATGTCCCCAAGGCATGGGCGCCATGCCATGTGAAAATTCGTCGATCAGAGCTTGCAAATGCCCCCGCCGCGCGATCTGAAGGCTGCCATGTCGAAAGCGCAAACGCCTCTGCCCGCCTTCATCCGGGACAATGCCCGCTGGCTTGCCGCGGGCTTCCTTCTCACGTTCTTTTCCTCGTTCGGGCAGACCTTCTTCATCGGCCTGTCCGGCAATGCGATGCGGGCGCGCTTTCACCTGTCGGGCGGCGAATTCGGGGCGCTTTACATGGTGGCGACGCTTGCCAGCGCCTCGACCCTGCCGATGCTGGGGCGGCTTCTCGACATCATGCCGGGCTGGAAGGTGGCAAGGTTCTGTCTGCCGCTGCTCGCGCTGGCCTGCGTGCTGGTGACGCTCGCGCCGAATGTCGTCCTGCTGACGGTGGCGATCTACATGCTGCGCCTGTTCGGACAGGGCATGATGACCGAGATCGCCTTTACCGAGACCGGCCGCTGGTTCGTCGCCAATCGCGGCCGGGCGATGTCGCTTGTCGTGCCGGGCCAGCCCGCGGGCACCGCCGTCTTCCCGGTCGTCGTCGTGCTGATCGACAGCGCCAGCGGCAATTGGCATGTGGCGTGGCTCTGCTCGGCGGCGGTCCTGCTGCTGATCGCGCTGCCCGCCATCGTCGGGCTGATGCGCGTCGAGCGTATCCCCAACGCCATCGAGGCGCAGGCCAATGCCAGACGGGCCGTCGTGCGCGACTGGACCCGTGCAGAGGTCGTGCGCGACCCCATCCTCTACCTGCTTCTGACGGGCCTGCTGGCGCCGCCCTTCATCGCCACGACGGTGTTCTTTCATCAGGGCTACCTGACCGCGCTGCGCGGCTATTCGCCCCTGACCTTCGCCGCGGCCTTTCCGGTGATGTCGGTGGCAACAGTCATCTTCGGCTTCGTCTGCGGCCACCTTGTCGACCGGTTCGGGTCGCTGCGCCTGCTGCCGTGGTTCCTTGCGCCGCTGGCGCTGGCCTCGCTGGCCGTCGCGCTGATCGCGCCGGTCTGGGGCATCTACGTGTTCATGCTGCTGCTCGGGATCTCGAACGGCTTCACCGGGACGCTTCTCGGCGCGCTCTGGCCCGAGGTTTACGGGCTGGCGAACCTTGGCGGTATCCGCGCGATCATCGTCTCGGCCATGGTGCTGTCCACGGCCCTTGGCCCGGGGATCACCGGGGCGCTGATCGACCGGGGCATCGCGTTGCCCGTGCAGATGGTGGGGATGGCCCTGTGGTGCGTGGTGGCATCGGCTTTCCTTGCCGTGGCGGCGCGCGCGGTCGCGCGGCGCAACGCGGATTGGGCGGCGGGGCGGGCCATCGCCTGACAATCGGGGCGCGGCGGGATTTCCGCTCAAGGCTGGTCTTTCCGTTTCGGCGCCACATCTGCAAACTGTCGTCATCACGGACCGGAGCAGATGCCTGACATGATCGAACGCCGCCACGCCCGCCCCGCCATCGCCCGACAGAGGGCACTGGCGTGAGGAAACCCGTCCTTCTGGCCCTGATCGTGCTGGTCGCGGCGGTGGCGCTGTTCACGCTGTCCCGCCATCCCGTCGATCTGGAAGTGCTGCGCAGCAAGACTGCGGACCTGTCGGGCTGGGCCGCGCAGCACCGGGGTCTGACGGCGGCGCTGTTCTTCGTGACCTATGTCGTGGCCACCGCCCTGTCGCTGCCGGTCGCGGTGTGGCTCACGCTGGGGGGCGGGGCGCTTTTCGGGTTCTGGCTCGGGCTCGCGCTGGTGTCCTTTGCCTCCAGCATCGGGGCGACGCTGGCCTTCCTTGCTGCACGCTACCTGCTGCGCGACTGGGTGCGGGCGCGCCTTGGGCCGCGCGCGCAGGCGGTGGAGGCAGGCCTTGCCCGTGACGGGGCTTACTACCTCTTTTCGCTGCGCATGATCCCGGCGGTGCCGTTCTTCGCGCTGAACCTGCTGATGGGGCTGACCGGGATGCGGGCGGCAACCTTCTACCTTGTCAGTCAGGTGGGCATGCTGGCCGGCACGGCGGTCTATGTGAACGCGGGCACGCGGCTTGGCGAATTGACGGATGTGTCCGGTCTTGCCTCGCCCGCGCTGCTGCTGTCGTTCGCCCTGTTGGGGCTTTTCCCCTGGGCCATACGGATGCTGATGCGGATCGTGAACCGGCGGCGCGTCTATGCCCGCTGGAAGCGGCCCGGCCGCTACGACCGCAACCTGATCGTGATCGGCGCAGGCGCGGCGGGACTCGTCAGCGCCTATATCGGGGCCACGGTGAAGGCCAAGGTGACCCTGATCGAGGGGGCGAAGATGGGGGGCGATTGCCTCAACACCGGCTGCGTGCCGTCCAAGGCGCTGATCCGAAGCGCGAAGATCGCGCATCAGATGCGCCACGCCGACCGCTGGGGGCTGCGTCCGCAGGAACCAGAATATTCGTTCATGAATGTCATGGCGCGGGTCGAGCGGGTGGTTGCCGACATCGCGCCGCATGACAGCGTCGCACGTTACGAGGGGCTGGGTGTCGAGGTGCTGCAAGGCCATGCGACCCTGATCGACCCCTGGACGGTCGAGGTCGCCTTGCCCTCGGGCGAGACACGGCGGCTGACGGCGCGGGCGATCATCCTGGCCACCGGGGCCGCGCCCGCCGTGCCGGATCTGCCGGGTCTCGAGGAGGTGGGCTACCTCACCTCGGACACGCTGTGGGAGGCGATGCGCGACCGCGACGCGGTGCCCCGGCGCATCGCCGTTCTGGGCGGCGGGCCGATCGGCACGGAACTGTCGCAGGCCTTCGCGCGCCTTGGCGCCGATGTCACGCAGATCGAGCAGGGGCCGCGTCTTCTGCCCCGCGAGGATGACGACGTCTCTGCCGCCGCGCGTGCCGCGCTCGAGGCGGACGGGGTCAAGGTGCTCACGGACCATCGGGCCAATGGCTGCGGCCAGTCCGGCGGTGAGAGGTGGATCGACCTGGCCGGGCCGGAGGGGACGAGACGGATCGCCTTCGACGCGCTTCTGGTGGCGGTCGGTCGCGCGCCGCGTCTGACGGGCTATGGGCTGGAGTCGCTCGGCATCCGCACCGACCGGGTGGTGGAGACGAACGCCTACCTCGAGACGCTTTACCCCAACATCCTTGCCGCGGGCGACGTGGCCGGACCCTACCAGTTCACCCATGTCGCGAGCCATCAGGCATGGTTCGCGGCGGTCAACGCGCTGTTTGCCCCCATCTGGCGCTTCAAGGCCGATTACCGCGTGATCCCGGCGGCCACCTTCATCTCTCCCGAGGTCGCCCGCGTGGGCCTGAACGAACGGGAGGCCCGCGCCAAGGGCATCGCGTTCGAGGTGACGCGCTACGACCTTGACGACCTCGACCGCGCCATCGCGGACGGCACGACGGCGGGCTTCGTCAAGGTCCTGACGGTGCCCGGCAAGGACCGTATCCTTGGCGTGACCATCGTCGGCGAACATGCGGGCGACCTGATCGCCGAATTCGTTCTGGCGATGAAGCACGGGTTGGGCCTGAACCGCGTCCTTGGCACGATCCATATCTACCCGACGCTGGCCGAGGCCAACAAATACGCCGCCGGCGCGTGGCGGCGGGCGCATGTGAACCCGCGCCTGCTGGGTCTGCTCGAGCGGTTCCATGCATGGAGGCGCGGATGATCGACGCGGCCCTGCTGCCGCTGCAACGGCGGCTTTTCGCGCCCGCGGCACGGCTTGTCCTGCGCACCGGTCTGGGCGCGGACCAGATCACGCTGGGGGGCTTCGTCCTTGGCGCCCTTGCCGTGCCTGCGCTGGCGATGGAGCATTACACGCTCGCGCTGGTGCTGATCCTTCTCAACCGTTTCGCCGACGGGCTGGACGGCGCCGTGGCGCGGCTTCGCGGGCCGACCGACCGGGGCGCCTTTCTCGACATCGCGCTGGATTTCGTGTTCTACGCCCTTGTGCCGCTCGGGTTTGCCTGTGCCGATCCGGGGGCGAACGCGCTGGCGGCGGCGGTTCTGGTGACGGCCTTTGTCGGCACGGGGTCGTCCTTCCTTGCCTTCTCGGTCATCGCCGCGAAACGCGGCATGGCGGCCGAGGCCTTCCCGGCCAAGGGCATCTATTACCTTGGCGGCCTGACCGAGGGCGCAGAGACGATCCTTGCCTTCGGTGTCATGTGCCTCTGGCCCGCGGCCTTCCCCGCGGTCGCCTGTGTCTTTGCCGCCGCTTGCGTCGTGACCACGGCGACGCGCTGGCTTCAGGGTTGGCAGAGCTTTGGCGATACCGGGACCGGCCCCGTCCCCGCGGCCCGTGCCCGGGAACGCTGAAGCCTGCATGTTTCATCCGCTGGCAGGATCGTGACGCAATATCCGTAACATCCGCGACCGTCGCCTGTTGGTCAGACAGGGTGGCACGTCGCCACCTGTCCCGTGCAGGAAAGGATGACGGATGTTCAGGCGCCCTCTTCGATGGATCTTCGACCCTCTCGCGCAGCCCCTCGGGCCTGCCGCCACGCTGGTGCCGCTGATCGCCCGCTTCGTCTTTGCCTCGGTCCTGCTGCGGTTCTTCCTGAATTCGTTCCTGACCAAGATCAGCGGCTTTGGCCTGTCCATCGGCGCCTATGCCCAGATCCTTCCCAAGCAGATCGAGGCGGTCGGTTACGACCCGTCGCAGCTGTCGCTGCCCCTGCATCTGGTGGTGATCGCGGGAACGCTGGCCGAGCCGCTGCTGCCCCTGCTGATCGTTCTTGGCCTTGCCACACGGCCGGCCGCGCTTGGCATGATGGGGTTTCTGGTCGTCATGTCGCTGACCGACATCTACGGCCATGGCGTCGATGCGGCGACCATCGGACATCTGTTCGACGGCGATCCCTATGGCAAGATCCTCGATCAACGCCTCATGTGGGCGGCAGTCCTGATGATCCCGGCATGGTTGGGCGGGGGGCTCGTCTCGCTCGATGCGCTGGTCTGGCGGCGGTTGCGCCGCCGGGTCGGGGATTGACCTTGCCGCCGCCGCCGCCGACAAACGGGCGGCGGAGGGCGCAGATGCACAAAGACCGGCAAGCAAGCGCAAAGGGCCCGGGCCGGTTGATCCTGTTCAACAAGCCCTTCGGCGTGATGACCCAGTTCAGCGGCGGCGCCGCCCCCGGGGATACGCTTGCCGCCTATATTGATTGTCCCGGCGTCTATCCGGCCGGGCGGCTGGACAAGGACAGCGAGGGGCTCCTGCTTCTGACCGATGACGGCCGCTTTCAGGCCGAGGTTGCCGATCCGCGGTTCAAGCTGCCGAAGGTCTATCTCGTGCAGGTCGAGGGGGAGGTCTCCGAAGATGCCTTGGACCGCCTGCGCCGCGGGGTGGAGCTCAAGGACGGCCTGACCCGCCCGGCCGAGGCAGAGCGGATCGCTGCCCCGGATCTGTGGCCGCGCGATCCGCCGGTGCGGTTTCGCAAGACCGTGCCGGATGGCTGGCTGCGGCTGACCCTGCGCGAGGGGCGCAATCGTCAGGTCAGGCGCATGACGGCGGCCGTGGGTCACCCGACCCTGCGGCTGGTCCGCTGGGCGATCGGGCCCTGGACGGTCGAGGGGCTCGCGCTTGGCGCATGGCGGGAACTGCCCCTGCCGAAGCGCGACGCCAAGCCCCGGGGGCGCTGAGGCGGCTCAGGCCCCGCGCGCCTTGGCGGCCAGCTTGTCCCGAACCAGCGCGAGGACGGCGGCGTTAAGCCGCTGCGCCTGACCGACCTCATCGGCCTCGGTATAGCAGCGCAGTTCCGGCGCATTGCCCGAGGGGCGCAGGTGGATCACGGTCCCGCCGGCAAAGCTCATCCGCAGACCGTCGGTCTGGTCGATCCCCGCAAGCTGCCCCGCCAGCGCGCCAAAGGCACCTTCGATCCGGGCGCGCCGTGTTGCGTCGTCCCCGTCCGACAGCCATGCGATGATCGCCCGGCTGTCGGCGGTGGGGAAGTTCTTGATCCGGTCGCTCCATGTCACGCGCTGCGGCAGCTCGGCGCAGAGCGCGGCAACCGACCGGCCCCGGGATGCGGCCAGAACGCTGATCACTGGCAGGACGGCATCGCGGGTCGGTAGGGCTGCGAGGTGCCGGCCCTCGCGGGAAAGCGCTGTTCCCAGCAGGAAGCCGCCGTTCGCCTCGTAGCCGCAGACCACGCGCCCGGACCCTGCTGCCGTGTCCATGTCGGCGATGACATAGGGCGAGCCGATCCGGGTGCGGATCGTCCGGGCAAAGGCGCCGCTGAGTTCAAGCGCGGTGTTGGAACTCACCGGCGTGACCACGCAATCCGCGCCAAGCGCCTTGGCGCAGAGAAGCCCGAGGATGTCGCCGCGCAGCCAGTTGCCCTGATGGTCCGACAAAAGCGGGCGGTCGGAATCACCATCTGTCGAGACGATCGCGTCCAGCGCATGATCCGCGGCCCAGCCGTGGGCAAGGTCCACATCCTCGGGCCGAAGCGCCTCGGTATCGACCGGGATGAACGTGTCGGACCGGCCGAGCGGCAGCACCTTTGCGCCGAGGTCGGCGAGGATGCGTGCGACCAGATCGCGGCCGACGGCGGAATGCTGGTAAACGCCGATGGTCAGCCCCTTCAGCGCCTCCGGCCCGAAGAAATCGACGTAGCGGGCGATGTAGGCCGCGCCGATCTCTGTAACCGCGGGCAGCGGCGCGGGGTCTCGGAGCATTCCCCCGTCGTCGAACAGCGCGGCCGGAAGCGTCACCGCCTGCCGCGACATGCCGGCCTCGTCCGTCTTCAGCACCTCGCCCGCGGGGCGCTGGAACTTGATGCCGTTGCGGTCGTCGGGGATGTGGCTGCCGGTGACCATGAGCGAGGGGATGGCGCGCCCGAAGGCGTAATGCGCCAGCGCCGGGGTGGGGACGTAGCCGCAGAAGACCGGCACGCCCCCCGCGGCGCGGATGCCTTCGGCAGCCGCGCGCAGGATGCGCGGACTGCTCGGGCGCAGATCGCCGGCCAGCGCCACGTCGCCGCCCGAAAACTCGCCGATCTCGCGCAGATAGTGCAGGAAGCCAAGGGTGTAGCCGTAGCAGACCCGGTCCGTCATGTCGGTAACAAGGCCGCGTGCGCCGCTGGTGCCGAAGGCGACGCCGCTGTCCTCCATCAAGTCGCGGACGCTCAGGGGTGTCTGTGTCATGATCGAACCTCGTCACTGGGTCAGGGGGCGGCGCCTTCGCCTTGGTTACGGGCTTGGCCCCCTGCCTGCAAGGGTGGCGCGCAACGGCCCGGACCGCCCCGGCAGCCTGCATCGGACACGGCGCTGGCTTTCGGTGGCAAGCTGTGATTCAGTCCCTCCGGGTGGTCTGGAAGGGGTGAGACGGGCATGGAAGCTGCAGCGCAGGTGCAGACCGGCGGGGCTGCGGTTCCGCCCGATCAGACGCCCTCTGCCGCCGTCGTCATCCCCCATTACAACGATACCGTCCGCCTGCGCCGCTGTCTGGACGCCCTGATGGCGGGCGGTCTTGCGGGGGTAGAGGTCGTGGTGGTGGACAATGGCTCCACCGAACCGCTGGGAACGCTCGTCGCCGATTACCCCGCCGTGCGTTTCGTGATCGAGCCGGAAAAGGGAGCCGCGCCCGCCCGCAATCGCGGTGTGGCCGAGACGGTGGCGCCGCTGCTCTTGTTCATCGATTCCGACTGCGTGCCGGCGCCGGACTGGGTGGCCCGCGCCCGCGCCGTTTCAGGTCGTGCCGACGTGATCGGCGGTCGCGTCGATGTCTTCGACGAGACGCCGCCCCCCCGCAGCGGGGCCGAGGCCTTCGAGACGGTCTTTGCCTTCAACTTCCGCGATTACATCGAGCGGCAGGGTTTCACCGGTGCGGGCAACATGGTTACCCGGCGGGAGGTGTTTCTGGACGTGGGCGGATTTCGAAACGGCCTGTCCGAAGATCGGGAATGGTCGCTGCGGGCAACCGCCAAGGGCCACAGCCTTGCCTATGCCGACGACCTCAGGGTTTCGCATCCCACGCGCCCGGATTGGCCCGCGCTGCGGCGCAAATGGTTGCGGCTGACGCAGGAAACCTGGGGGCTATATCCCCGCACTCGGGGCGCGCGCATCCGCTGGGCGCTGCGGGCGGGTGTCGTGGCGGCAAGCGGGCTGGCGCATCAGCCTAAACTCTGGCGCTCGCCACGGCTTTCCGGGCCGGGGGAGCGCTGGCGCGGGGCGGTGGTCCTAATGCGCATCCGGCTTTTGCGCGCGGGCTGGATGCTTCGACAGGCGGTCGGCTGGCCGGTCTGAGCCCCGTCATGGCCCGGCCTTCCGACGCAATGCTTTCAGCGCCTCGGTCTTGCCAAAGGCCTGCGCCGCGGCCTGTCTGGCGTCTTCGAGCCTTGCGGTCTGGCGGGCGAGCGTCAGGTTGATCTCGGCCCGCCGCCGGTCGGCCCAGACCTCGTAGCGGATCGCCGCCTGCGCTGTGGCGACGGGGGACGTCTCCGGGGCCGGCACGGCGGCGGGGCGATCAAGCGCCGCCAGCGCCGCAAGCGAGGCGTCTCGGGCCGCCGTCGCCTGACGCAACTCGGCCTGCCGGACATCAAGCATCAGCCCCGCGATCCGTTCCAGCGCCGCAAGCTTGGCGCGGCGCCCCTTCATCGAAAGCCCCGCCGCGCGCGTTTGCGCATCGCCTCGGAAAAGCGGATCGCCGCGGCAACCGCCTTGTAATGGTCGGGATGGATCTCCTGCCCGATCTCGATCTGCGCGTGAAGCGCCCGCGCGGTCGGCGGGTCGCTGTGGATCGGAACGCCCGCCTGCATCGCCGCCGCGCGGATCCGGGCGGCAATCTCGTCCGTGCCCTTGGCAAGACAGATCGGCGCCTGCCGGCTGCCGCGGTTCCATTTCAGCGCCACGGCATAATGGGTCGGGTTGACGATCACCACGTCCGTCTTCGCCACGGCGGCGATCATCTGGTTCATCGCGATCTCTTGCCCGCGGCGGCGCCGCTGATGCTTGGCATGCGGATCGCCTTCGGACTCCTTCACCTCGTCCAGCATTTCTTGCCGCGTCATCCGCTGGCGGTTGAGAAAGTCGAAGCGCTGCCACAGCAGATCGAGCGTCCCAAGGACCAGCCAGGCCGCCGCTATATGGACCATCGTTTCGATCCCGATCCGCCCCATCAGCGCCATGGCCTCGGTGCCGGGGAGGCGTTCAGCGGCGAGGATCGACCCGAGGTTGGTCCAGACCGCGAACAGGGCCGCGCCGCCGATGATGGCGAATTTCGTCATGCCGACAAGGCCGTCAACCAGACCCGTCGCGCCGAATTTCTTGATCAGCCCCTCGGTCGAGAAGACCCGCGACAGGCGCGGGGCCAGCTTGTCCGGGCTGAAGGTGATCGCGCGTGTGATGATCAGCAGCCCCAGAACGAGCGCACCGGGCAGGATGAAGACCGGCAGCAGCATCCCCACGGCGCGACCGGCAAGGCCGGCGATCGGTCCGCCGGCAAAGCTCGACGTGCCGGTCAGCCGGTCGGGAACCGCTAGATACCGGGTCAGAAGCTCGGCAAAGCCGATCATCCCCCGACCGCCTGTCCAGATCAGCGCCGCCGTCAGCCCGGCGATGGCCAGCGCCGCCGAAAGTTCGTGCGCGCGTGGAATGTCGCCCTTCTCGCGGGCCTGCCGGAGCTTCTGCTCGGAGGCTTCGAATGGTTTTTCGGCGTCGGATTGCTCTGCCATGGCCGTCAGAACGGTGCATCGAGGTTGGCAAGAAACCGCGCCAGCCAGTGATCGAGGATCGCGGGCCCCGCCACGGCGAGCAAGGCGATGGAGGCAAAGGTCAGGAGGGGCGCGCCGATGAAGGTCACGGCGAGCTTCGGCAGCGCCCGGTTCAGTGCGGACAGGGCGATGTTGTAAAGGAGGCCCGCGATCAGAAAGGGCGCGGCCAGCGACAGCGCCAGCGTGAAGACCTCGCCGATCCGGGTGAAGCTCCAGCCGATGACATCGGGCGCAAGGGGAAACCGGCCAAGCGGCAGGAGGCGGTAGGACAGGATGAACAGGGCCGCCACCCGGACGTGCAGCCCCGCGAGCGTCGCAAGCGCAAGGCCCGAGATCGTCAGAAAGGCCCCTATCGCGGTATCCGACTGGTCGGCCGCCCCTCCGGCCATCTGCGCAAGCGAGGTTGTCTGCGCCGCCATCGCGCCTGCGATCTGCAACGCCCAGATCAGGCTGCGAACGGAAAAGCCAAGGATCAGGCCCGAAAGCGCCTCGGCCCCGAGGCCGTGGATCAGGCTGTCCACCTTGGGCCCTTCGCCGGACGGGACGATGGCGGGGGCGACGATCAGGGTGAAACCGATCGCGGCAAAGAGCCGGACCCTTGCGGGAATGCGCTGTTCGCCGAAGGCCGGCAGAAACAGCGCCGCGGCGCCGACCCGCGCGAAGACCAGCGCGGCCAGCCCGATGGCCGCCAGAAGGGGCGCGCCGATCTGCAGCGCATCCGGGGTCATCCGGGCACCGTTCCGACCAGCGCGGGGCGCGCGTCGATGCCGATCTCCTCGAACGACAGCACGGGCGCGGACAGTCCGCGCGCGCGCAGCACGGTGCGCAGGAACCGCCTGCGCCGGGTCGAGGTCACGAGGGCCGGAAAGATGCCCGACCGGCCCACCTGCGCGAGTTTTTCCGCGATGGCCGTGGCGAGCTGGTTGAATTTCTCGGGCGGCAGCGCCACGTCCTCGATCCCCGTGTCGCCGGGTATTTCATGCAACTTGAACGCTTGTTCCCAGTCGGGGGCCAGTTGCAGCAGCGGGATGCTGCCATCGGGGCGTTTCAACTCGGCAACGATCTGGAACCCAAGCCGCTGGCGGACGTGTTCGCAAATGGCATCGGCCGTGGCGATCCGGCCGCGCACCTCGGCAATCGCCTCGATGATCGCGGGCAGGTTCCGGATCGACACCCGCTCGTCCAGCAAGAGCTTCAGCACCGGCAGCAGGATGTCGATGGGCACCTTGTCGGGGATCAACTCGTCAAAGAGCCGTTTGTTCGCCTCGGACCTGCGCGTGTCGGACAGGGCGGACAATTCGTCCAGAAGCCGCCGCAGTGCGCGCAGGCTCAGCAGCCGGGACAGGTTGTCCTTGAGAACCTCAAGCAGGTGGGTCGCCAGAACCTCGATCGGGGTGACGACGGTCAGACCCTGCAGCGCCGCATCCTCCTGCAGATCGGGCGAGATCCAGCGTGCGGGCGCCTTGTAGACCGGCTCGAGCACATCCGTCCCCTGCGGCGCGCCCTGTGTCCCCTCCCCAAGCAATACGAGCGCTTGTTCGGGAAAAAGACGGCCCGTGGCCGCCTCGACCCCCTGAAGGCGGATACGGTAGGTGCCGACCGGCAATTTCACATCGTCGGTCAGCCGGATCTCCGGCAGGATCAGGCCGTAGGTCGTGGCGACATGCACCCGCATGTTGGCGATGCGGGAATCGAGCCCGGTCGCCGGGTCCACCACCTTCGGAACCAGATCGGGTGCGAACTCCACATGGATGTCGTCGAGATCGAGGATATCGCCAAGCGAGGTCTTCAACGCGCGCGCCTCGGCCGAGTCCTCGGTCGCTGTCGTCTCGGGCTCGGCGTTGCGCCGGCTGACGAGGGCCGCGCCGCCAAGGATGGCGGCCCCCATGAGGAAAGGGACCGTGGGCAGGCCGGGAACCAGCGCAAAGCCCGCCATCAGGGCCGCGACCGTCGCCAGCGCCGACGGATGGCGTCCGAGCTGGCTGATGATGGCGAGGTCGGCCGTCCCCTTCGCGCCGCCCTTGGCCAACAGGAGCGCCGAGGCGATCGAGATGATGACCGCCGGGATCTGCGTGACCAGACCGTCGCCGACGGTAAGGAAGGCATAGGTGGCAAAGGCTTGCCCGAAGCTGAGCCCATGGACGAAGATGCCGACGGAGAGGCCCACGACGATGTTCAGGCCGGTGATCAGAAGCCCCGCCACCGCGTCGCCCTTCACGAATTTGGACACGCCGTCCAGCGACCCGAAAAACGTGGTCTCGGCCTGTTCGCGCTCGCGCCTTGCCCGTGCCTCGGCATGATCGATCGCGCCCGAAGCAAGTTCCGCGTCGATGGCGAGCTGTTTTCCGGGCATCGCGTCAAGCGCAAAACGCGCGCCGACCTCGGCCATCCGGCCCGCTCCCTTGGTGATGACGACGAAGTTCACGATCAGCAGCACAAGGAAGATGACCACGCCCTGAAGAACGCTGCCGCCCATGATGAAATTCGCGAACCCCTCGATCACGTGCCCGGCCGCCGAGCGACCCGTCTGACCGTTGCCGATGATGAGCTTTGTCGAGGTCACGTTGAGCGAGAGCCGCAGCATCAATGACGACAGCAGGATCGTCGGGAAGGACGAGAAATCCAGAGGTCGGTCGATGAAGAGCGTCGTCGTGAAAATGAGGATCGCCAGGGCGAAGGACGCGGCCAGCCCGATGTCCAGCAGCACGGCCGGGACCGGCAGCACCATCATCACGATGACCGTCATCAGCGCGAGGGTCAGCAGGATGGTCGGCTGAAACAGCGACTTGCCCGAGATGCCCTTCATCCTAGCCATTGCCTCCGATCAGGGGGGGGAGATCGGCCTTGTCCGGAAGCGGAAAGAGCGACCCCAGCATCGGGTCTTGCGCCATTTGCGTCATGGGCGGCATCAGGAGCGGCTGGGTCGTATCCCGTGCGATCAAGGGACCCGGCGCAGGACCCTTCGCCGCCGCGGGCGGCGCAGGCGCGCGAATGCCCGAGAGACGCGCACGGTAGATGGCCGCCTCGTCTGGGTCCTGCGAATGATAGGCGCCGGCTGCCAGCGACCAGTCTCCGGTCTGCCGATAGAGCGACAGCAGGAACTGTGCCGCGTAAAGCGCGTTTGTCTGCGGGTCCAGCATGGCATCGACCGAGGGAAACTGTGCCCCGTGCCAGTGCGCGTTGATCTGGAAACATCCGACATCGAAGGCATCGCGGCCCTCTGCCAGCTCCGCCTCGGCCGCCCTGCGCGCCTCGGCGCGTGTTGCAAACCATGCGCCGCGGCCGGCGATGTTCAGGGTCCATGGCCAGGGATTGAAATGCTTGCCGACCCGCCTGCCGGATTCGGCCAGGGCGATGGTGGCGAGCGTGGCGAAGGGGACGCCCGTCCGTTTCGCGGCCCGCGCCGCGCTTTGCAGGCAGACGGTCTCGGGCGTCGTGGACCGGAGGGCCGTTCCGCCGCCAAGGGTCACGACAAGCCCCGACAGGATGATCGATGCGCGCAGCATCTGCGGTCACACATCCTGCCGCATGATGCCGGTGACCAGCACGTCGAAGACGATGGGGCCAAGCACCTTCTTGGCCGTTTCAAGAAGGGAGTCCCGAAGGATCTGCATCTTGTTGCCCTCGGTGTAATTGCCGGAAAATCCGCCGGCATTCGCGTAATCGAAGAGCGCCTGCAGGAACTCGTCGCGGATCTTCGGCTCCAGCGTGTAGACCTGTGTGGTGGTGCCGCGCGTGACCTCGAGGCTGAGGGACAGGACGACGAGGGCGTGGACCTTGCCCTTCTCCACGAGGGGAACGACGAACTGGTTGGCAAGCTTGGCATAATCGTAGTCCGAATTCTCTGCGTTCGCGCCCTTGTCGCCCTTGGTCTGGCTGTGCGTATCCGCCTTTGCCGCCGCCTTCTCACCCGGATCGGCCTTGGTCTTCGCTGCTTCCGGCGCGGGCTTTGGGTGCAGGACGAAGCCCGCGCCTGCACCGAGGGCCAGTCCAAGCAGGGCGAGAATGACGGGCAGAAGTTTCCGCATGGCATGGCCTTCTAGAATGGCAGGAGGATGTCGGCGATCTGCTGGCCATAGCGGGGCTGCTGAACGTCGGTGAGTTGCCCGCGCCCGCCGTAGGAGATCCGCGCCCCGGCGATCTTGTCGTAGCTGATCTCGTTCTGGCGCGTGATGTCCTCGGGGCGGACGTAGCCCGTGACGGTGAGGTCGCGCAGTTCGTTGTTGACGCGGACCTCCTGCGTGCCGGCAAGGCGCAGGATGCCGTTCGGCAGCGCCTGGATCACGGTGGCCGCGATCCGCAGCGTGAGCTTTTCGTTGCGCTGGATCGTGCCGGTTCCCTGATAGCTGCTGTCGGAGGAGGTCGAGACGGCATTGGCCATGCTGGCCCCGGTGGGCAACGCCGCATTGATCCGCTCGGGGATGCCGAAGAGCGAGGGAAGGCCCATCTTGTCGCTTCCGGCCCGCGTCCGTCCGCTCGAATTCGACATCTGCGCGCTGTCGTTGATCTGGATGACCACGGTCAGGATATCGCCGCGGTGACCCGCGCGGCGATCGCCGAACAGCGACTTGCGTGCCCCCGTCCAGAGCGACGCGCTGCTTGGCGCGTGCCCGGCGACCGCCTCGGGCAGGGGGTAATCGGAGGGCAGGAAACGTCCGTCATTCCCGCTGGGCGGCGAGAAGGCCGGGGCACGTCCGACCTGACCCAGGCGTGCGCAGCCCGACGCAAGCGCGACCAGACAGAAAAGGCGTAACAGGAAACTGGCCATTGCCCTCACCGCCCAAGACCCACGGCGACGCTGCCGTCCGGTTGCACCTGTCCGGTGATCGTGTTGTGCGACACCGTGTTCATGACTTGCACCCAGTCACCTGCGCCGCCGCGGTCCAGCGCCCGACCCTCTGCCCGGATCGTCAGGCCGCCCTGGTGAAAATCCAGCCTTACCAGAGTGTTGCGCTGCACCAATGCAGGCGGCCCGATCCCTTCGGGGCGGATCGGCTGGCCCGCGTAGATCACTGTCCGCGTTTCCTTGCCGATGACGTCAGCCGGGTCGGTGACGGCCCCCGGTGCCGGTTTGGGCGACATCAGGATGTCCGATGGACCGATGCGCCAATGCGCCCGCAGGGTGTGGCTTGCCACGACAGTGTCGGCAAGCGCAGCACTGGCCAGCAGCAGCAGGAGGAGGGTCAGTCGCATCAGCGCACCTGCACGGTCGCCTGCAACATCTGATCGGCTGCGGTGATGACCTTGGCGTTCATCTCGTAGCCGCGCTGCGCGGTGATGAGTTCGGTCACTTCGCGCACGGAATCCACCGAGCTGCCTTCGAGGTAGCCCTGCTTGAGCGTGCCAAGCCCATCCTGACCGGGCGTCGAGGTGCTGGGCGGTCCCGAGGCCGTCGTCTCACGGAAAAGATTGGACCCGATCGCCTTCAGCCCCTCTTCGTTGGTGAAGCTCGCCAGTGTCAGTTGCCCGATCTGCCGGGGCTGCACCTGTCCCGAGAAATAGGCATAGACCTGCCCGGAGTCGTTGATGGTGACGCTGGTCGCATTGGCCGGGATCGTGATGCCGGGCGCCACCGCGTTGCCATCGGCGGTCACGATCTCGCCTGCGGCCGAGCGCTGCAACGCGCCATCGCGCGTATAGGCAGAGGTGCCGTCCGGCATCGTCACCTCGAGGTAGCCCTTGCCCTCGATCGCAAGGTCGAGGTTGCCGCCGGTCTGGTTGAGCGTTCCTTGCGACAGCATCACGGACACGGCCGCGGGCCTCACGCCAAGGCCAAGCTGGATGCCCGTGGGCAACACGGTCCCGTCCGCCGCGGTGATCGTTCCGGGTTGGGCCACCTGCTGATAGGCAAGGTCGGAAAACTGGGCGCGGCGGGCGTTGTAGGCGGTGGTCGACATGTTGGCGAGGTTGTTCGACACGACCTCCACCCGCGTCTGCTGGGCGCTCATGCCGCTTGCGGCGATCTGTAGGGCACGCATCGGTCTCTCCTATCGTGACAGGGTTTGAATGAGGCTGCGGACCCGCTGATCCTCGTTGTCGAGAAAGGTCTGACCCAGCTCGTAGGCCCGCTGCACATCGACCATCCGTGCGATCTCCTGCACTGGATTGACGTTCGAATCCTCAAGGTAGCCTTGTCGGATCGTGCTGCCGTCGGGCAGCGGGCTTACGCCGCCCGCCGCGCTGAAAAGCGTGCCAGCCTCGTAGGTCAGATCCTGCGGGGTGTTCGGCTGGAAGATGCCGACCTGCGCGACCGGCGTGCCGTCCGCGCTCAGGCTGCCGTCGGGCGCGAGGGTGACGGTCCTGACTTGCGGCGGGACCAGGATCGGCGATCCGCTGCTGTCCAGCAGCGCATTGCCGGCCGCATCGACCAACTGTCCGTTTGCATCCGCGGTGAAGCTGCCGGAACGGGTCAGCCGATCCCCCTGCGGCGTCGCGACAAGGAAATAGCCCGGCCCGTCGATCGCCATGTCATAGGTGCCCCCGGTGCGGGTCAGCGCCCCTTGCCGGCTGTCGATCACCCGCACGTCGGCGCTGGCGACGGACAGCGACGGTTCGTTGCCGCCCAGCTTTTCCACGTATTCCGAGAAGCCGACGTCTTCGCGCCGGAAACCGGGGGTCGAGATATTGGCGATGTTGTTGGCGATGGCGTCGAACCGGTTCAGGAGACCGGATTGACGTGAAAGGGTGGGATAGACGGAATTGGTCATGTCATCCCCCGGCGATCAACGGAACGACGCGGGCTGTGAAGAAATCCACCAGCGTCGCCGTCATGAAGGTCATCGAGACCCAGAAGACCGCCAGCATCAGCGCGACCTTCGGCACGAAGGTCAGCGTCGCCTCCTGGATCGAGGTCAGCGCCTGAAAGAGGCCGATCACCGCGCCCGCGACGAGGGCGACCGCGAGAAGGGGGGCCGAGAGCTTCACCGAGATGAGAAGCGCCGCCCGCAGGATGTCGAATGCCATGGCGTCCGTCATGGCTCACACCGGCATCCGAAGGATTTCCTGATAGGCTTCCACCACGCGGTCGCGCAGCGTCACGGCCGTCTCTATCGCCAGTTCGGACGAGGCGAGCGCCTGCACCAGCGACTGGGTGTCGGCCTTGCCGGCCATGGCCGCCTTTGCCGTCGCCTCGCCCGTCTGAAGCGTGTCGGTGAGGTCCCCCGCCAGCGTCGCGAAGTCGGGCAGGCTTGCGCCGCCCTGCTCGGACGGAGCAGTTGCCGAACGTGCGTTCGTATAAAGTTTCGCGGCAGATGCGGATGCGATGTCCATTCTGGACCTCCTTAGCGGCGCAAGAGATCAAGCAGGCTCGTCTGCATCTGACGCGCCTGTTCGAACATGTTGAGATTGGCCTGGTAGCTTCGCTGCGCCTCTTTGGCGTCAGCAACCTCGACAATCATGTCGACGTTCGAACCGGCGTAATGGCCGGTGGAATCCGACAGCGGATTTCCGGGGTCGTAAATCTGCTTCAGCGGGCTTTTGTCCAATTGGACGGGCCCGACTTTGACATCCCCCGTGGTGTGTCCATCGACCTTTTCGGGATCGAAGGAAACCAGTTTGCGATGATAACCGGGCGTATCGGCATTGGCGATGTTTTCCGAAATATGCCGGAGCCGCGCGGATTGTGCGGTCATGCCGCTTGCGGAAACCGACAGGGATTGTGCGAGATCGGTCATGGCGGCCCCTATTTCGCAACGCCAAGCGTGATACGAAGGATGTTGCTTGCGCTGCGATAGACGGAAACGGCCATATCGTTCTGATGCTTGGCGTCTGTGGCCCGCACCATCTCCGCCTCAAGCGAGACGGTGTTGCCGTTGGGCGATTCCGCGCCGGGGGTTTTCCGGGGCCTGGGCGCCATATCGGTCGGATCGGGAATGTCGGAGATATGGCCCGGCAATGATCGGCGCATCGCGAAATCGTCGCTTTCCCGATAGCTTTCGGAAAATGGCGTAACGCCGACAGCCTTGTATCCGGGCGTATTCGCATTGGCGATATTCCGGGAAATCGCGTTTTGCCGTGCCGCGGCGTTTTCCGCCAATTCCCCCGCCATGCGGAGGAGTTCGATTTGAGTGAACATCAGGGATTCTCCCTCTGGCTGTTTCACCAAGGCTTAAGGGTGATTCCTTTAAAAAGGGTAAGAAGCAGCGGGAAAGGATCGCGGATGCACGAAATAGGGCTGGATGCGCTTGTGGCAGGGATCGCGGCCATTCCCACCGTCACCCGGATGGGCCGCGTGGCCGAGCTTTCGGGGGGGACGCTGCATGTCACGGGCCTGTCGGATGTGGCGGCCCTGGGCGACCGCGTGACGATCGCGGGTCGCGACGGCGTGGCGCTTGGGGGCGAAGTGCTTCGGATCGCGCGCGATTGCGTGACGGTTCTTCCCGATGACAGCCTTGAGGGGCTGGCCATCGGCGCGCGCGTCGAACTTGGTGGCCAGACGGCGATTGCCCCGGACTGGTCGTGGATCGGCCGCATCGTCGATCCCTTTGGCCAGCCGCTGGACGGCTTGCCGCTTTTTCCCGGCCCGGCGCCGCGGCGCCTGCGGGCCATCGCTCCGGCGGCTGCGCAACGGCGGCGGCTGGGCGGCCGGCTGGAAACCGGGATGGCGGTCTTCAACACGCTGCTGCCGCTCGCACGCGGGCAGCGCATCGGCCTTTTCGCCGGGTCGGGCGTGGGCAAATCCACCCTGCTCGCCAAATTCGCGCGCGGGGTCGAGGCGGACGTCGTCGTCATCGCTCTTGTGGGCGAACGCGGGCGTGAGTTGCGCGAATTCGTCGAGGCCGTGCTTGGCCCCGAAGGCATGGCGCGGGCGGTGGTCGTGACGGCGACGTCGGATCAATCGCCCCTGTTGCGCCGCCGTTGCGCCTGGGCGGCGATGGCGGTGGCCGAACACTTCCGCGATCAGGGCGCCCATGTCCTGTTCCTCGCGGATTCCATCACCCGCTTTGCCGAGGCCCACCGCGAAATCGCGCTTTCGGCGGGAGAGGGGGCGAGCCTGCGCGGCTTCCCCCCCTCGACCTCGCATCTCGTGATGTCACTGGCCGAACGCGCGGGGCCGGGGGTAGAGGGGGCGGGCGACATCACGGCGATCTTCACCGTTCTCGTGGCCGGATCGGACATGGAGGAACCGATTGCCGACATCCTGCGCGGCGTGCTGGACGGCCATGTCGTGCTCGATCGCCAGATCGCCGAGCGGGGGCGTTTCCCCGCGGTGGATCTTCTCCGCTCGGTCTCGCGCAGCCTGCCCGACGTCGCAACGGAAGATGAGAACCGCCTCATCGCCGAAGCGCGGCGTCTGCTTGGCGCCTATGATCGGGCCGAGGTGATGATCCAGGCCGGCCTTTACGCCCCCGGCTCCGATCCCGTCGTGGATGCGGCGATCCGGGTCTGGCCCCCGCTCGATGCCTTTCTGGCCAAGGACGCGGGGCAGGGTGCGCGCGAAAGCTTCGCCCAGTTGGCGGCGTGCCTCGCGACGGGTTCGGACCGGTGAGGCAGGCCTACCAGACGCCCAGCTTCGTGCGCAGGGCAAGGCCGAAGGTGGTCGTGACATTCTGGCCGAACAGCGGGCTGCCATGGTTGGCCGCGCCGCCGTAGAAGCCAAGCCGGGCATAGCCGAAGATGCGGACCCGCGGCGAGAGATCCCGGCCGTAGGTTATGGCCAGTTCGCTGCCCAGATAGCCCGCCCGCGCGCTGTAGGCCGGGCGGCTGGGCGTCGCATAGCTGGGGGCGACCGTGTAGAAATAGTCCTGCACGCCGCGGCTTGCGAAGATGGCATGCAGCCTGACCGTGGCGTCGGCATTGCCGGCACCTTTCATCGCCCAATGCGCGGCGACGCCCGGCGAAAAGCTTTCACCCAGGAAATGGAGGCTGTGCAGATCGGTCTGGAACACGGCGCGCAGCGGGATCTCGGCGGTCCAGGTCGCGGCAAGCGCCTGACCCAGCCGGTAGGTCACGACTGGCCCGGCCTCGAAGATGTAATGAAGGCTGGGCATTCCCGCCCGCGCCGGAACGCTGGAACTGTTGGCATCGAAGGAACCGGCAAGGCTCACGTCGAATTTCAGCCTCGGTTTCTTGACCACATGCGCCGCCGCGATCGATCCGCCGCCGATCGAGAAAAAGCGCCCCTCGTAATGCAGATAGGGAACCGGCACGACCTTGTGCGAATGGCCCTTGGCCGAAGGGTAGGACGGATAGACGAGGCCGCCGACGAAGATGCCGTATTCCAGCGTGCCCGGCTTGTATCCCTGCGCGGCGGGGGGGGCGCCATCCGCCCGCGCTGCCGTTGCTGCGGCCAGAGCCACCGCCAGACTTCCCGCTGCAAGCCGCCGCTTCATCATTCCGTTCCCCATCCCGAAGTCCGGCCTTGCTGTTAGCATGGGGCCGGATGGGATGGCAAACGGAGGTGCGACTGGCATTAACCGAATTTTCACCCGGCATGGGCAACAGTCGCGCATGGCACAGAGTCCCGCGTTTCACGAAGCGTCGATGTCGCTCTTTCCGGGCGACGAGGCCGAGATTGCGCCGCTGCCCCAGGGAAAGGTGCCGTCCTATATCAAGGACCACCGCGCCCGCCTGCGCCAGCGGTTTTCCGAAGGCGGGGCCGATGCGGTGCCGGATTACGAACTGCTGGAACTGATCCTGTTCCGCACCGTGCCCCGACAGGATGTCAAACCGCTTGCTCACCGCCTGATCGAGGTCTTCGGGGATTTCAACCGCGTGCTGACGGCCCCGCCGCCGCGCCTTCTGTCGGTCACCGGCGTGGGGGAGGCGGTGGTGCAGGACCTCAAGATCGTCGAGGCGGCAGCCCACCGGATGTCGCGGGCGCGGGTGATGCACCGGCCCGTTCTGTCAAGCTGGGCGGCGCTGCTCGACTACTGCCACACGACCATGGCGCATCGCGAAACCGAACAGTTCCGCGTTCTTTACCTCGACCGGAAGAATGTCCTGATCGCGGACGAGGAACAGGCCCGTGGCACCGTGGATCATGTGCCGGTCTATCCGCGCGAGGTCATGAAACGCGGGCTCGAGGTGAACACATCCGCCCTTATCCTCGTGCACAATCATCCGTCGGGCGATCCCACGCCCTCGGATGCCGATATCGCCATGACGATGCAGATCATGGAGGCGGGGCGCGTGCTTGGTCTCACGCTTCACGATCACCTCATCATCGGCAAATCGCGTGAGGTGAGCCTGCGCTCGGCTGGCTACATCTGATCAGTTGGAGGCGACGGCAAGCGCATTCGCAAGCCCGGTCAGGGCGACGAACTGGCCGTCATTCGCCGGATTGCAGTCCGGCATCGCAAGGTTCACATCCTGCGCCGGGCGCCCCGCGACGACCGCCTGCGCCAGCAAGGACCGACCGCAGGTCTTGGCGGTCACCGGGGCCTCGACGATCACAAGCGAGCGCTTGGCTAGCCGTTTGGGCACGGAATAGACCTCTGCCTGCAACGCCATCGGGACCGAGGCGTTCCCCAGGACGGTCAGGAAACCGCCCTTGGCCCGCTTGGCTGCCGCCGGCTGACCGGGGGTCTTGGCCGAGATGTCGCCCGCAGCGCCGAAGCTCGCCCCGTTTTCCAGCGCGTCGATGCGGAAGGCGTCCGGCGCCATCCACTGCACGGCGATCCGGTGAAAGTCCGCCAGTTCGTGCACATCGGCCGCTGCGACCACCTTCTGCCCGCCCATGAAGCGCACCGTGATCCGCGCGGGATCGCGCATCGCCGGCACCGAAAGGGCAAGCCGCCCGTCCGCGCCCGTGAGATCGGTGAAGGACAGATCGTCCGACAGGATCACGACCCGTTCGCCCGCATGGCAGGGCGCCATGAGCGTAAGCGCCAGCATGGCGCCGGGTTGGGGGGCAAGCGTCAGTTGCGGGCCACACTGCGTCGGCATGGGCAGGCTGGCGGAGGCGTCCGGTGCAAGGCTCGGCAGGGACGGCTGTGCAACGGGCGTCGTCGGCATGATCGTTCCCGGAATGACCGGCGGCGTCATATCCGGGCGCGGTGTGGCGGACGTCGTGGCAAAAAGCGTCGGAACGACCGGCGGCGTCTCAGGACGCGGCGTGGTCGTCTGCATGTATTGTCCGGTCGCGGCAGCCAGAAAGAACGTGGCTGCCACCATCGCGATCTGTCGTTTCCGGTTCATGGCCTTCGAGACTCACTTTTCGGTTTCCCGAAACGTGACAATCGAATGAGGCGGAGCGATGGCAGGTCAAAGGCAAGGCCGTGACGGCCCCGCCTTCAGGCTACGCGCGGGGCGGACCGTCAGGCCAGCCGGCCGTGGCAGTGCTTGAACTTCGCGCCCGAACCGCAGGGGCAGGGATCGTTCCGGCCCGGGTTGCCCCAGGTCGACGGATCTGCCTCGTTGAACCCGGCGATCAGCGGCTCCTGCGCCGGGGTATCGGCGCCCACCGTCTCGAGCTGCCGGATCTGGGCTTCGGCGTCCTGCTGCTGCGCCATGAACTGGCGCATCATCTCTTCCTGCTCTTCCTGCGTGAGCGAGCGCACCTGCGCCAGCCGCTGCGTCACGTCAAGCCGCAGGGCGTTGAGCATGGATTCGAAAAGCTGGAAGGACTCGTTCTTGTATTCGTTCAGCGGGTCCTTCTGCGCATAGCCGCGGAAGCCGATGACCGACCGCAGGTGTTCCAGCGTCACAAGATGCTCGCGCCACTTGGCGTCGATGGTCTGCAGCAGAACCTGCTTTTCGATCTGCCGCATCGTCTCGGCACCGAAGGAGGCGGTCTTGTCGGCAAAGAAGGTCTCGGAGGCCTCGTAGAGACGCTCGCGCATCACGTCCTGATCGACGCCTTCCTCTTCGGCCCAGGCCGCGACGGGGACATCCATCATCAGCTTGGTCTGCACCGCTTCGTGCAGGCCTTCGGTATCCCACTGGTCGGCATAGCTGCGCGGCGGCAGGTGGTCGTCCACCATGTCGTCGATCACCTGATGGCGCATGTCGCGCACGACTTCGGACAGATCGTCGGCTTCCATGATCTCGCGGCGCTGGCCAAAGATGACCTTGCGCTGCTCGTTCATCACGTCGTCGAACTTCAGAAGCTGCTTGCGGATGTCGAAGTTGCGCGCCTCGACCTTGGACTGCGCCTTCTCAAGGCTCTTGTTCACCCAGGGGTGGATGATCGCCTCGCCTTCCTTCATGCCCAGCTTCGAGAGCACGGACTCCAGACGGTCGGACCCGAAGATGCGCATCAGGTCGTCTTCCAGCGACAGGAAGAAGACCGACCGGCCCGGGTCGCCCTGACGGCCCGAGCGACCGCGGAGCTGGTTGTCGATCCGGCGGCTTTCGTGACGTTCGGTGCCAAGGACGAACAGGCCGCCTGCTTCCAGCACCGCCTTCTTCTCGGCGGCGTGTTCGGTCTCGATCCGTTCGCGCAGCGCGTCGGGGTCGGCGGTCGGATCGGCGTCCAGCGCCTCCATCACCTTCATCTCGACGTTGCCGCCCAACTGGATGTCGGTGCCGCGGCCGGCCATGTTGGTGGCGATGGTCACCGCGCCCAGCTTGCCGGCGTCGGCCACGATCTGGGCTTCCTGTTCGTGCTGGCGGGCGTTCAGCACGTTGTGCGGCACGCCTTCCTTCTGAAGCATGTCGGACAGGAATTCCGATTTCTCGATCGAGGTCGTGCCGACAAGGATCGGCTGGCCCTTTTGATGCGCCTCGCGGATCATGCCGACGATGGCGTCGTATTTCTCGCGCGCCGAGCGGTAGACCTGGTCGTTCTCATCCTTGCGGGCGATGGGCCGGTTGGTCGGAACCTCGACCACGCCCAGCTTGTAGATCTCCATGAATTCCTCGGCCTCGGTCAGCGCCGTGCCGGTCATGCCCGCAAGCTTGTCGTAAAGGCGGAAGTAGTTCTGGAAGGTGACGGAGGCGAGCGTGACGTTCTCCGGCTGGATCGCGACATGCTCCTTGGCCTCGATCGCCTGATGCAGGCCCTCGGACAGGCGGCGGCCCTTCATCATGCGGCCGGTGAATTCGTCGATCAGCATCACCTCGCCGTCGCGGACGATGTAGTCCTTGTCGCGGTGAAACAGCGTATGGGCGCGCAGCGCCTGCGTGACGTGGTGAACAAGCGTCGTGGACTCGGGGTCGTAAAGCGTCTGGCCCTCGGGCAGGATGCCAAGGTCCAGCAGGCGCTGTTCCATGAACTCGTTGCCTTCCTCGGTGAAGGAAACGGTGCGGTCCTTCTCGTCGAGCTTGTAATGCTCTTCCTTCAGTTCCGGCAGAAGCTTGTCGATGGCGTTGTAAAGCTCGGAGCGGTCGTCGCTCGGACCCGAGATGATGAGCGGGGTCCGGGCCTCGTCGATCAGGATGGAGTCGACCTCGTCCACGATCGCGAAGAAGTGATCACGCTGCGTCATCTCCGACAGCTCGGACTTCATGTTGTCGCGCAGGTAATCGAAGCCAAGCTCGTTGTTCGTGGCATAGGTCACGTCGGCCGCGTAGGCGAGGCGCTTCTCGCCCTCGTCCTGGTAGGGATAGACCACGCCCGTGGTCAGGCCAAGCTGGCCATAGACCTTGCCCATCCAGTCGGCGTCCCGCTTGGCAAGGTAGTCGTTCACCGTGACGATGTGCACGCCCTTGCCGGCCAGCGCGTTCAGATAGGCCGGGAAGGTGGCGACGAGCGTCTTGCCTTCGCCGGTCTTCATCTCGGCGATATTGCCCTGATGCAGGAAGATACCGCCCATGAGCTGCGTGTCGAAGGCCCGCAGGCCAAGCGCGCGGCGCGCGCCTTCGCGGCAGTTCGCAAAGGCTTCCGGCAGAAGATCGTCGAGGCTTTCGCCTTTTGCGATGCGTTCCTTGAACTCGGCCGTCTTCTGCTTGATGCCGTCGTCCGAAAGGGCCTTGAACTCCGGTTCGAGCGCGTTGATCTTCGCCACGATCGGGCGCGTCGCCTTTACCTTGCGGTCGTTTGGCGTGCCGAAGGCCTTCCTGGCGAGATTTCCGAGCCCGAGCATGTCTTCTCCGGTTGATCGTTCCTGCATCGCCGCGTGAGGCTTGGCCTTGCCCGCCTGCGGAGGCTTGCCTAGATAGGCGTAGCAGACCCGGCAACCGTTGCTCATACGACGTCTGCGATGTAAGCGGCTGCCGGATGAGTGTCAACGTCGCGGGAGAGCGCGGCCCACAAGGGAGTTTGCCTTACATGCCGAAACTGACGAAATTGTGCCTTGGCAGCGTGCTCGCGCTTGGCCTTGCCATGCCGGCCTTCGCTGCCGGTGCCAATTCCGGGGCCTCTGCGACGGTGACCGATGCGGCGCCGTCCACCGTCAATTCGAAGACCGGCAAGCCGGTCACGGCAGACACGGTGCTGGCGACGGTGAACGGGACGCAGATCACCGTGGGCGATGTGATCGCGCTCGCCGGTCAGCTTCCGGCGCAATACAAGCAGCTTCCCCCCGACACCCTGTTCAAGGGCGTGCTGAGCCAGCTCGTTCAGCAGACCCTGCTTCAGCAGTCGGTCGAGAAATCGCTGACGAAAAAGGATCAGCTTGAGCTTGCCAACAACAAGCGCGCCTTCATGGCGAACATCGCGCTGGTGGCGGCGGTCAAGGATGCGGTGACGCCCGCGGCGCTGAAGGCGGCCTATGACGCGAAATACGCCAAGGCCACGCCCGGCACCGAATACCATGCCGCCCATATCCTCGTGCCGACCGAGAAAGAGGCGCTCGACCTCGAGGCCAAGCTGAAGGCCGGGGCCGATTTCGCGAAGCTGGCCAAGGAGAATTCGAAGGACGGATCGGCCCAGCAGGGCGGCGATCTCGGCTGGTTCGGCGCGGGCATGATGGTCAAGCCGTTCGAGGATGCGGTGATGAAGCTGAAGCCGGGCGAGATCTCGGCCCCGGTGAAGACGCAGTTCGGCTGGCACATCATCAAGCTGGAAGGCACCCGCCCGGCCAAGCTGCCGACGCTGCAGGAAGTGACGCCGGAACTGACCAAGCAGCTTGAGCAGGACGCCGTCTCCGCCAAGATCAAGGCGCTGAGCGAGACCGCGCAGATTACCCATAGCGATGCCGGGGTCGATCCCGCTATCGTGATGGACACGAACCTGCTCAACAACTGACCCGAACGAGAGAGACGGGAATGGCCAAGCACAAGACCGGCGACTGGAAAGCGGAAGCGAAGAAACTGCGGCAGAAGGTCAGCAAGCTTCGCAAGAAGCTGGACGCCGAGCCGGTTGCCGCCGGGGCCGACACAGCCCCGGCAAAGCCCGCAAAGGCGCCCAATCCCGTCTCTCCGCTCGCGCCCAAGGGCGGGTTCCCGGCCCTGCCGGTCATCGCCGGGGTCGAGTTCGCCGCGGTCGAGGCCGGGGTGCGCTACAAGAACCGGACGGACGTGATGCTCGTCCGTCTCGCCCCGGGCACGGCCGTGGCCGGGGTCTTCACGCGGTCGTCCACCCGGGCGGCCTGCGTTCTGGATTGTCAGGCAAAGCTTGCCACGAGGAAACCCGCCACCGATGAGGGTGCGGCGATCATCGTGAACTCGGGCAATGCCAATGCCTTCACGGGGGCTGCCGGTCAGGACGCCGTGGACGCCGTCACCGGCGCCGTGGCTGAAAAGCTTGGCATCCCGCGCGCGCGGGTCTTTTCCTCCTCGACCGGCGTGATCGGCGAACCGCTGCCCTTCGACCGGATCACGGCGAAGATCGGCGATCTTCAGGGCGCGCTCGACCCCGCCGGGATCGAGATGGCGGCCCGGGCCATCATGACGACCGACACCTTCCCCAAGGGCGCCATGGCCGAAGTGGCGGGCGAGGGTGGGCCGATCCGCATCGCGGGCATCGCCAAGGGTTCGGGCATGATCGCGCCCGACATGGCGACGATGCTGGTCTATATCTTCACCGATGCGAAGATCGAGCCCGCGGCCCTGCAGAAGATGCTGTCGCGCAACGTGGACGAGACCTTCAACGCGATCACGGTCGATAGCGACACCTCTACCTCGGACGCGCTGATCCTTGCCGCCACGGGCCAGAGCCCCGCGGCAGAGATCAAGCTGCGCACTCCGGTCGCCAAGGCTTTCGAGGCGGCGCTGCGGGGCGTGATGATGGACCTTGCCCATCAGGTGATCCGCGATGGCGAGGGGGCGACGAAATTCGTGGAAATCCGCGTGACCGGCGCGGCCGACGCGGCGGATGCGCACCGGGTTGCGATGGCGATCGCCAACTCGCCGCTGGTCAAGACCGCCATTGCCGGCGAAGACCCGAACTGGGGCCGCATCGTCGCCGCCGTCGGAAAGTCCGGCGCGCTGGCCGACCGCGACCGCCTGACCATCCGCTTCGGCGACGTGCTGGTGGCCGAAAAGGGCTGGCGCGCCCCGGACTACCGCGAGGAAGACGGCGCGGCGCATATGAAGGGGCAGGAATTGCTGATCCAGGTGGATCTCGGGCTTGGCAAGGGCGCGAAGACGGTCTGGACCTGCGACCTGACGCATCGCTACATCGATATCAACGCCGATTACCGGTCGTGAGCCGCATCGTCCTGGTTTCCGCCGTCGCGTTGATCGACGTCGATGGCCGCGTCTTGCTGGCGCAAAGGCCCGAAGGCAAATCCCTCGCGGGCCTCTGGGAATTCCCCGGCGGCAAGGTCGAGCCGGGCGAAAGCCCCGAAGCGGCGCTGATCCGGGAACTGCACGAGGAACTGGGCATCGAGACGTGGAAAAGCTGCCTTGCGCCGCTGACCTTCGCCAGCCACGCCTATGACGATTTCCACCTGCTGATGCCGCTCTTTGCCTGCCGCAAGTGGGAGGGCACGCCGCGCGGGCGCGAAGGGCAGGTCCTGAAATGGGCGCGGGTCAGCGAATTGCGCGATTACCCGATGCCGCCCGCGGACGAACCCCTGATCCCCATACTTCGGGACTGGCTATAGTATCCGATGCACCAAAATATACTCCCAATAGCATGAATGGCGGCTGGCTTTTTGCCGAAGGCCGTCTAGTGTTGTGCCATGGGGAAGGACTTCGGGGGAACATCGCGATGACCATACGCACCGTCATGATCGGCACCTGCGTGTCCGTTCAGGGTATCTTTGTCGGTCAGCTTGCCAACGGAAACATCATGGTCCGTGTCGGCGAGAAGACCTACACCGGCCGCCCGGTCGAGGCCTTGGCGCGGCGCGTCGCCTGATGCGCGCGTAGAACGGAAAAGGCCGGGGATGTATCGCCACATCCCCGGCCTTTCTGTTTCGTCCTGCCGGATCAGGCCAGCTTGCGCTCGACCTCTTCGCGTTCGAAGATTTCGATGACGTCGCCTTCGCGGATGTCGTCGTAGTTCTCGAACGCCATGCCGCATTCCTGGCCCGAGGGAACTTCCTTCACCTCGTCCTTGAAACGCTTGAGCGTCTTCAGCGTGCCTTCGTGGATCACCACGTTGTCGCGCAGCAGGCGCACGCCCGCAGAGCGGCGCGCCACGCCTTCGGTGACAAGGCAACCGGCAACCTTGCCGATGCCCGTGACCTTGAAGACCTGCCGGATCTCGGCATAACCGATGAAGCGTTCGCGCACTTCCGCCGACAGAAGGCCCGAGGCCGCCGCCTTCACGTCATCCACGAGGTCGTAGATGATCGAGTAGTAGCGGATTTCCACGCCCTTCTGGTTTGCCGTCGTGCGGGCCGAGGCATTGGCGCGGACGTTGAAGCCGATGATCGGCGCGCCGCTGGCCTCGGCCAGACCCACGTCGGTATCGGTGATCGCGCCCACGCCCGAATGCAGCACGCGCACGCGCACCTCGTCGTTGCCGATCTTCTCCAGCGCCTGCACGATCGCTTCGGCAGAGCCCTGCACGTCGGCCTTCACCAGAACGGGAAGCTCGGCCACGTTGGCGTCGGCCTTGGCCTTCGCCATGAGCTGCTCCAGCGTCGTCGCAGCGCCCGCCGCCGCGCGCTTGTCCTTGGCCGCCTGTTCGCGGTAGGCGGCAATTTCGCGCGCCTGCGCTTCGGTGGCGACCACGTTCAGCACGTCGCCAGCCTGCGGCGTGCCGTTGAGGCCCAGAACCTCGACCGGAACCGAAGGGCCGGCCTCTTCGACGCGTTCGCCACGGTCGTTGAGCAGCGCGCGCACCTTGCCCCACTGCTCGCCGACGACGAAGATGTCGCCGCGGTGCAGGGTGCCGTTCTGCACCAGAACCGTCGCCACGGGGCCGCGGCCCACGTCAAGCTGCGCCTCGATCACGGCGCCTTGGGCGGCGCGGTCGGGGTTGGCCTTCAGCTCAAGGATCTCGGCCTGCAGGGCGATGGCGTCCAGAAGCGTGTCCAGACCCTTGCCGGTCTTGGCCGAGACTTCGACGTCCTGCACGTCGCCCGACAGGGCTTCGACCACGACTTCGTGCTGAAGCAGGTCGGTCCGCACCTTCTGCGGGTTCGCATCCGGCTTGTCGCACTTGTTGATGGCGACGATCATCGGAACCTTCGCCGCCTTGGCGTGGTTGATCGCCTCGACCGTCTGCGGCATCACCGCATCGTCCGCGGCAACGACAAGCACGACGATATCCGTCACCTGCGCACCGCGGGCCCGCATCGAGGTGAAGGCCGCGTGGCCAGGCGTGTCGAGGAACGTCAGAACGCTGCCCGATTCCGTCGTCACCTGATAGGCGCCGATGTGCTGGGTGATCCCGCCAGCTTCGCCCGACACGACGTTCGCATGTCGGATCGCGTCCAGAAGCGAGGTCTTGCCGTGGTCCACGTGACCCATGATCGTGATGACCGGGGGGCGCGCCTTGAGGTCTTCGGACTTGTCCTCGACCTGCTCGATCACCTGTTCGACGTCCGAGTCGGACACGCGCACGGCGCGGTGGCCGAATTCCTCGATCACCAGTTCGGCCGTGTCGGCGTCGATGGGCTGGTTCATGCTGACCATCATGCCCATCTTCATCAGCGCCTTGACCACGTCGGCGGCACGCTCGGCCATGCGGTTGGCAAGTTCCTGCACCACGATGGTTTCGGGAAGCTGCACGTCGCGGCTTTGCTTCTCGGCCTTCTGGCCGAAGCCCATCGCCTTCTGGCGCGCCTTTTCCTGCTTGCGCTTCATCGCGGCAAGGCTGCGCTGACGGCCGCCTTCGCCCGAAAGCGCCTCGGTCAGGGTCAGCTTGCCGGACCGGCGGCCATCGTCGCCGCGGACCTTGCCGCCGCGATTGCCGTCGCGTTCCTCGCGCTCGCGTTCCGCCTTGCGCGACACCGGGGTCGCGGGCCGGGCAGGGCCACGTGCCTCGCCCTCGGCCGGGGCGGCAGCGGCCGGGGCGGCCGCGGGCTTGGCGCGCGGCGCCGTGCCGGTTTCGGCCTTGCGTGCCTTCGCGCGCTCTTCCGCGGCTTCGGCTTCCGCTTTCTGGCGGGCTTCCTCTTCGGCCTTGCGCCGCTGCGCTTCCGCCAGTTCGCGCTCGGCGCGCTCCTTGGCTTCCAGCTCTTCAAGCTTGCGCCGGCGCTCTTCCTCGCGGGCGCGCTCGTCGGCCTCGCGTTGCGCCGTTTCTTCGGCTTCGCGCGCACGCGCCGCCTGCACCGCCTTCAGGCGGCGTTCCATCTCGGCATCGCTGATGCCCGCGGGCCGGCGCGAGGGATCGCCAACCGGAGCAGCCCCGCCCGAACCGGCAGGCGCGGCACCGGGCTTCGGCACCACAACGCGCTTGCGCTTGGTTTCGACCAGGACGCTCTTGGTCCGCCCGTGGCTGAAGCTTTGCTTCACCTGCCCCGAACGGGCCCCGCCAAGGCCCAGCGGTTTCTTGCCGTCAGTATCGCTCATGCGTCTTTCGTATCCTTCCCGGCGGCCGGGCCGCCGATCCGCTCGCGCAATCCCGCGAGCTTTGCCGCTTCCTCTACAACACGGGTTGCGAGTCCACCAGCGGCAAGCGCGCCGTGTATCGCATGTTCCCGGGCGAAAGCCAAACCCATTTCCCGCGAGGTCAGGCAGCCTACGAAGCTGTCCTTGCCCCCGGGCGGGTGAAGCTTCGATTTGCCCCGTTCCGACCCGTCCGATGCCTGCACCAGAACCACAGCGCGGCCCTTGGCAAGCCAGTCCTTCACCTTCTCGTACCCGACGACCGCGTCGCCCGCCTTGCGGGCCAGCGACAGCAGGTCCACCACGCGCCGGGCCTGTGCCGCCTCGACCGCGTCGGCGAGGCCCTCTGGCACGGTGACCGGGCGTTTGGCGGCGCGGGAGAACAGACCCTTCCGCGCCGCCTTCTCGATTGTCGCGCGATCGGCCGAGACCCAGATGCCCCGGCCCGGCAGGCGGCCGAGGATATCCGCCACGACCTGACCATCGGGGCCGACCACGAAACGGATCAGCCGGGCCTTGGGCCCGACGTCACCCGTGACGATGCAACGCCGTTCGGGGTTGTCCGTATCGGTCACGGCACCGCCGCGCGTCATGCCTTACCCTCCGGCTCAGTCCTCGGCCTCGTCGCCGTCTTCCGGCTCTTCTTCCGCCTCAAGCTCCGACGGATCGACCCAGCCCAGCATGACGCGCGCGGTCATGATCAGGTGCTGCGCTTCCTCGAGGCTCATGTCGAACTTCTCCAGAAGGCCATCGTCCTTCTTGCGCTCGCCGTTGACCGTCGTCCAGCCGCCGGCAAGTTCCCAGTCGGCGCAGGTCGCGAAGTCTTCCAGCGTCTTGATGCCGTCTTCGGCCAGCGCCTCGACCATCTGCGGGGTCAGGCCTTCGAAGCTGATCAGGCTGTCTTCCGCCCCCAGTTCGCGGGCGTGTTCCAGCGCCTTGCGGCTTTGCTCTTCCAGGAAGTCGCGCGCGCGGGCCTGAAGCTCGTCTGCCGTGCCCTCGTCGAAGCCATCGATGGACAGAAGCTCGTCCTGATCGACATAGGCCACTTCCTCGAGGCTGGTGAAGCCTTCGGCCACCAGAAGCTGTGCCATCATCTCGTCCACGTCCAGCGTCTCCATGAAGAGCTGGGTCCGCTCGGCGAATTCGGCCTGACGGCGCTGGCTTTCCTCGGCTTCCGTCATGATGTCGATGTCGAGCCCGGTCAGCTGGCTCGCCAGCCGCACGTTCTGGCCGCGCCGACCGATGGCGAGCGACAGTTGCTCGTCGGGCACCACCACTTCGATCTTGCCGGCTTCTTCGTCGATCACGACCTTGGAGACTTCGGCCGGCTGCAACGCGTTCACGAGGAAGGTCGCCTGGTCCTGGTTCCACGGGATGATGTCGATCTTCTCGCCTTGCAACTCGTTCACCACGGCCTGCACGCGGCTGCCGCGCATGCCGACGCAGGCGCCGACCGGGTCGATCGAGTTGTCATAGGAGATCACGGCGATCTTCGCGCGGCTGCCCGGGTCGCGGGCCACGGCCTTGATCTCGATGATGCCGTCGTAGATTTCGGGCACTTCCATCTTGAACAGCTCGGCCATGAACTGCGGGTCGGTGCGGCTGAGGAAGATCTGGGGTCCGCGCGCCTCGCGGCGGACGTCCTTGATGTAGCAGCGGATGCGGTCGTTCGGACGGTAGCTTTCGCGGCCGATCTTCTCGTTGCGGCGCAGGATGCCTTCGCCCCGGCCGATATCGACGATGATGTTGCCGTATTCCTCGCGCTTGACCACGCCGTTGATGATCGTGCCCTTGCGGTCCTTGAATTCCTCGAACTGACGGTCACGCTCGGCCTCGCGCACCTTCTGCAGGATCACCTGCTTGGCCGATTGCGCGGCGATGCGGCCCATTTCGACGGGCGGAACCTCGTCGGTCAGCTCGTCGCCAATCTCGGCATCCGCCTTGATCTTGCGGGCCTGCGCCACGGTGAGCTGCGCCATGTGGTTTTCCACGGCCTCGTCTTCCACCACGGTGCGCACGCGGGTGAAGGTCGCCCGGCCGGTGCGGCGGTCGATGTGCACGCGGATGTCCAGCTCGCTGCCATAGCGCGACTTCGCCGCGCGGGCGAGGCTGTCTTCCATCGCCTGGATCACCAGATCCGGGTCGATCATCTTCTCGCGCGCGACCGCCTCGGCGGTCTGCAACAGTTCCAGCTGGTTGGCAGAGGTAATCGCCATCATTCCCTCCCGGGGCTCAGTGTTTCGTCTCGGGGGCGGGAGACGCATCGTCCTCCTCGTCCGCCTCGGTTTCTTCGATCTCGTCGAACTGGCTTTCGTCGATGACGCCGGCATCCTTGCGTTGCCGCAGCATCTCGGTGATCAGCTCGTCAGTAAGGATCAGCTTCGCGTCGCTCAGCCAGTCGAATTGCAGGCCGATGGTCACGGGTTCTCCCTGGTCCTCGATCTCGACCAGCACCTCGTTGTCTTCGGTGCCCTGGATCGTGCCCTTGAAGCGGCGGCGACCGTCGATCAGCTCGGTCGTCTCGATCCGCGCTTCCCAGCCGCGCCAGGCGTCGAAATCCTTCAGCCGGGTCAGCGGCCGGTCGATGCCGGGAGAGGAAACCTCAAGCACATAGGCATCCTCGATCGGGTCTTCCACGTCCAGCGCGGCCGAGACGGCGGTCGAGATGCGGGCGCATTCGTCCACTTCGATCCCGCCATCGGGACGGTCGGCCATGATCTGAAGGGTGCGCGTCTTGCCCCCCATCAGCCGGATGCGCACCAGCTCGAATCCCAGCCCCTCGATCACGGGGCTGACGATCTCTGCAAGGCGCCGGTCGATGGCGGTTTTGGCGATCAGGTCGGTCATTGGGTCCAAACGAAAAAGGACGCGAGTCCAAAAACAAAAAGACGGGCGCGCGGCCCGTCATCGCTTCCGATGGGCTGCGAGTTTGGACCCCGCAGCACCGCTGTTGAAGGCCATATAGGCCGATCCGCCCGAGTCTGCAAGACTTCGTTGGTCAGCCTTCCTCGGGAGCCCCGCCGGGGTTCAGCCGGACCACCGTCAGGTTCAGCGCCGCCGCGACGCTGACCCAGATGACATAGGGCACGACCAGCAGGCCCGCGATCCAGTCAAGCGGCCAGAAGGTCACCAGCATGCCCACCACGGCGACCCAAAGAAGGGCCATCGCGATCAGCGCCCCCTTCATCCGGCGCAATCCGAAGAACATCGGCGTCCAGAGCGTGTTGAAGGCGATCTGCATGGCCCAGAAGGCCATCGCCATGCCGCTTCCCGGCAGGCCCGCGACCCGGCTCGCGGCAAGCGAGCTGGCGAGGTAGAGGAAGGTCCAGACCGTCGGAAAGGCCCAGCGGGGCGGCGTCCATGACGGTTTGCGC
Organism: Paracoccaceae bacterium; assembly: GCA_028875855.1. Taxonomy (GTDB): domain Bacteria; phylum Pseudomonadota; class Alphaproteobacteria; order Rhodobacterales; family Rhodobacteraceae; genus Solirhodobacter. The sequence continues at coordinate 29,712 of JAGWVA010000009.1, read as the reverse complement.
ATCCCCTCATACCACGTCCCCGGCGGGAACAGCATCCCCGTGGAGGCCGCCCCCGCAGAGGCCACAAGAAAGATCAGGAACAGTTGCCAGTGCATCGGGGTCTCCTTTGACTGTCGATATAGAGGCCCGGTTCCTGGCTGCCAACCCGCACGACCGAGCGTCGCGCGGGGGCAACCTTCAGGCGTGTCCCTCAGATCCGCTCGAAGGCGAGCGCGATGCCCTGACCGCCGCCGATGCACATGGTAACAAGCGCCCGCTTGCCGCCGATCCGCTCCAGCTCGTAAAGCGCCTTGACGGTGATGAGCGCGCCGGTCGCGCCCACGGGGTGGCCAAGCGCGATGGCGCCGCCGTTCGGGTTCACCTTCGCAGGGTCGAGGCCCAGCTCCTTGCTGACGGCGAGCGCCTGCGCGGCAAAGGCTTCGTTCGATTCGATCACGTCGAAATCCCCGACCGACAGGCCCGTGCGCGCGCACAGCGCCTCGACCGCCGGAACCGGGCCGATACCCATCACCTCGGGGCGCACGCCGGCATGGGCATAGCCCAGAAGCCGCGCCCGGGGTTTCAGCCCCGCCTTTTCCGCCGCGCCCGCACGCGCGAGGACAAGGGCCGCCGCGCCGTCGTTGATGCCCGACGCATTGCCCGCCGTCACGCTGCCGCCCTTCTGGAAGACGGGGCGCAGACCGGCCAGCGCCTCGGCGCTGGTGGCCTTGGGGTGCTCGTCCACGTCGAAGTGCACCGCGCCCTTGCGGGTCATGATCTCCACCGGGGCGATCTGCTCCCGGAACCGTCCCTCGGCAATCGCGCGGGCGGCCCGCGCCTGGCTTTCCAGCGCGAAGGCGTCCTGCGCCTCGCGGCTGACGTCATGCTCGCGCGCGACGTTTTCCGCCGTCACGCCCATGTGCCCGGTGCCGAAGGGGCAGTTCAGCGCGCCCAGCATCATGTCGAGCGTCTCGACGTCGCCCATCTTCTGCCCCCAGCGGGCCGAGGGCACGATATAGGGTGACCGGCTCATGCATTCCGCCCCGCCGGCCAGCGCGAAATCGGCATCCCCCAGCATCAGCGCCTGCGCCGCCGACACGATCGCCTGCGCGCCCGACCCGCAGAGCCGGTTCACGTTCATCGCGGGCGTCGTCTCGGGCACGCCGGCCTGCATCGCGGCCACGCGAGAAAGGTACATGTCCTTGGGTTCGGTGTTGATGACATGGCCGAAGACGACGGTGCCGATCCGGCCGCCGTCCACGCCCGCACGTTCCAGCGCCGCCTTGGCCGCGACGGTCCCGAGGTCGATCGGCCGGACCGCCGCCAGCGCGCCGCCAAAAGTGCCGATGGCCGTCCGGGCCCCGGACAGGATCACGATATCGTCGCTCATGCTTACCCCCTTGATCTGGCCTCAGGCCAATTTGGCGCAACCTTACCGCATCCGCGCGCGGATGCCCGCCTGACGTAACGTCGGCACGGCTCAGGCCATGAAAAACGGAAGGAAGGCGCGGATCACGTCGTGCGGCGCCTCTTCCATCGCGAAATGGCCGCAGGCGCAGGACGTGTCCGTGACCTCAACCGCCCAGTCGCGCCACAGCGCGGCGGGCTTCCCGGTGCGCGAGGGAAATCCCGTCTCCGCCCAAAGGAAATGCAGCGGCGCGGCGATCTTCCTGCCCGCCGCGCGGTCGGCCTCATCCAGAGCCCGGTCGATCGTCGCCCCGGCGCGATAGTCGGCGCACATCGCGGCGATCCGCTCCGGCTCACGCGCCTGCGCGTGGTAGCTGGCCAGCGCCTCTTCGGGGAAGACATGCAGCGTCTTCTCCTTCGTCCAGCTGCGCAGCGTCCAGTCGATGTAGAAGACGGGATCGGCCCCGATCATCTTTTCGGGTAGCGGCGCGGGCTGGGCGAGGAAGGTCCAGTGATAGGCCGCCATCCCCATGTTCGCATCCCAGTTCCGCCAGTAATCGGCGGTCGGCAGGATCTCGACGATGCCGAGCCGCTCCACCCGTTCGGGCATGTCGAAGGCCAGCCGATAGGCGACCCGCGCGCCGCGGTCATGCCCAAGGACATGCGCCCGCGGCAGGTGCAAAGCGTCCATCAGCCCGGCGATGTCGCGCGCCATCGTGCGCTTGGAATAGGTGTCGTGCCCGGCATCGTCCTCGGGCGCATCGGAATGGCCATAGCCGCGCAGATCGGGAATGATGACGTGAAACCGCTCGGCGAAAGCCGGGGCGACGCGGCTCCAGCACATGCCGTTCTGCGGATAGCCGTGCAGCAGGATCAGCGCCGGGCCTTCGCCTGCCTCCTGCACGGAAAGCGTGATGCCGTTCGTCTCGATCCGCCGCCGCAGGAACCCCTCGATCGTGCTCATCGCTCCTCCCAAAGCTCTGGCTGCCTGTCGTAGCCGATATAAAGCGGGTGTTTGGGCTGACCATCCTTCGTCAGACCAAGGTGGTAAAGCGGCAGGCCGGTTGCGCGCAGCATCGCCTCGACCCGCCGCCCCCGGTCCAGATGCGCGCCGTGGCTGCCCCAGGCGCAGACGATGCGGTTGGCCCAGCCGGTGCTCTCGAGGATCGCCGCGTCGTTCTGCGGCCCCACGGGATCGGCCGCCGCCCGCATCGCGCGCGGGTCCGTGTCGCGCCAGGCGAAAATATTGCAGACCCGGAAGGCGCCGAAGCCAAGCGCCCGCGCCCGCCGCTCGCAGCGCTCGACCGTGGGGTCGTTCTGCACCTCGGTCGCGGTCGAGGGGTTGAGCATGATGAACAGCGCCCTTTCGCCCGCCGCGTCCCAGGTCCGGGTCAGCAGGTAGCGGTAGCGCTCGCAGGGCGAATAGACGGCGGTCGAGGGCGCATCGCCCTTCTGGAAGCTGCGGGTGATCATGCCCCTGATGTGCCGGGCCGCCCCCGTCAGCGCAAGGCCCTGCCGTTCATCTTGGCCCAAATATCCCCGCCGGAGGCTCCACCGGCCCGTCCGGGCGCTGCCTTTGTCGTGTCGATCCCGGTTGACAGCCGCCCCGTCACGCGCTCAGGCTCTGGCGATGAACACGCGTCCCGACATCCACGATCGCCTCGCCGCAAGCCTCAAGGCCGCCCGCCGGTCCAAGGGCCTCAGCCTCGATGCGGTGGCCAAGCTCTCCGGCGTCAGCCGGTCCATGGTCAGCCAGATCGAGCGCGGGGAATCGAGCCCGACGGTCGCGACGCTGTGGAACCTCACGCAGGCGCTGCATGTCGATTTCGCGGGGCTTCTGGAAAGCCGCGTCGCCCCGGGTATCGAGGTGATGCGCCAGGGGGCCGCGCCGCTGATCGAGGGGCGCGGCACGGGCGTGCGCATCCGCATCCTCAGCCCGGCCGAGGCGGCGGGCCTGCACGAGGTCTATGACCTCGAATTCGCACCGGGCGGGGCGCTGGTCAGCGATCCCCACGGCCCCGGTTGCCGCGAACATCTGACGGTGCTGGAGGGCGCGCTGACCGTGCGGTCCGGCGAGGCGGAAGAACGTCTCGGCCCCGGCGACACGGCGCGCTACGCCGCCGACCGCCCGCATGTCATCCGCGCCGATCAGGGCGTGGCGCGGGCCTTGCTGGTCGTGCAGAACAGCTAGGCGGTCACGAATCCGTTTTGACGGATTTAAATCCGTCATCTTGACGGGCGGATGTTTTGTGTGCAGGATGTCCGCCAAAGCGGAGGATTTCCATTATGCCGGATACCGGAGCCCCGAACAAGGCCGCCTTCCTCGCCCACCTCACCGCCGAGTTGGACGGGATCGAGCGGGACGGGCTGATGAAACGCGAGCGGCTCATCACCTCGCCGCAGGGCGGGAAGGTGGCCGTGGCCGGGCGCGCGGGGCGCATGGTGAACCTGTGCGCCAACAACTACCTTGGCCTGGCCGATCACCCGGCGCTGATCGCCGCGGCGAAGCAGGCGATGGACGATCACGGCTACGGCATGGCCTCGGTCCGCTTCATCTGCGGCACGCAGGACATCCACCGCGCGCTTGAAACGCGTCTGGCCGGGTTCCTCGGCACCGATGACGCGATCCTGTTCGCCGCCTGCTTCGATGCCAATGGCGGGCTGTTCGAGCCGCTTCTGGGGCCGGAGGATGCGGTAATCTCGGACGCGCTGAACCATGCCTCGATCATCGACGGCATCCGGCTCTGCAAGGCGCGGCGCTACCGTCACGCCAATTCCGACATGGCGGATCTCGAGGCGCAGCTGCAGAAGGCCCGCGCGGATGGCGCACGGCATATCCTGATCGCGACGGACGGCGTCTTCTCGATGGACGGCTACCTGGCGAAGCTGCCGCAGATCGCGGCGCTGGCCGAGACATACGGCGCCCTGACGATGGTGGACGACTGTCACGCGACGGGCTTCATGGGGCCGCAGGGGCGCGGCACGCCGGCGCATTTCGGGGTGAAGATCGACATTCTCACCGGCACGCTGGGCAAGGCGCTCGGCGGCGCGCTTGGCGGCTATGTCGCCGGGCCGCAGCCGGTGATCGACCTGCTGCGCCAGCGGGCGCGGCCCTATCTCTTCTCGAACGCCCTGCCGCCCGCGGTGGTGGGGGCTGCGCTGGCAGCGCTTGATCTGGTCGAGGCGGCGGACGATCTGCGCGCGCGACTGTTCGACAATGCCGCCTATTGGCGGGCGGGGCTGGCCGATGCCGGCTTCGAGCTGCTGCCGGGCGACCATCCCATCGTCCCCGTGATGCTGGGCGAGGCGCGGCTGGCGCAGGACATGGCGGCGGCGCTTTACGACCGCGGCGTCTATGTCGCGGGGTTCTTCTTCCCGGTGGTGCCGAAAGGCCGCGCGCGCATCCGCACGCAGATGAATGCCGCGCTCAGCCGGGACGATCTTGATTTCGCGCTCTCGGCCTTTGCCGAGGCGGGCCGTGCAGTGGGGGCGATATGACCAACGAGATGAAGGCGCTTGTGAAGGCGCGGCCCGAGGTAGGGCTTTGGCTCGAACACCGTCCGGTGCCCGAGATCGGGCCGGACGACGTGCTGATCCGCATCCGCAAGACCGGGATCTGCGGCACGGATGTGCATATCTGGAACTGGGACGACTGGGCCGCGCGGACGGTGCCGGTGGGCCTGATCACCGGCCACGAATTCGCGGGCGAGATCGTGGACATGGGCCGCAATGTCGAAGGGCTGACGATCGGCCAGCGCTGTTCGGGCGAGGGGCACCTGATCGGGCACCTGTCGCGGCAGGCACGGGCGGGGAAATTCCACCTCGACCCCGAGACGCGCGGCATCGGCGTGAACGAGAACGGCGCCTTTGCGGGCTACCTGCGCCTGCCGGCCTTCAACGTGGTGCCGCTGCCCGACGAGATCGACGACGAGATCGGCGCGATCCTCGATCCGCTGGGAAATGCCGTTCACACCGCACTATCCTTTGATCTGGTGGGCGAGGATGTGCTGATCACCGGCGCGGGTCCGATCGGGATCATGGCGGCGGCGGTTGCCCGGCATGTGGGCGCACGGCACGTGGTCATCACGGACGTGAACCCCGCGCGGCTGGACCTCGCCGGGCAGGTGGCGGACGTGGTGCCGGTGAACGTGGCGCAGGAAGACCTGCGCGAGGTGATCGGGCGACTGAAGATGCGGCAGGGCTTCGACGTCGGGCTGGAGATGTCGGGCAATCAGGCCGCGATGGACCAGATGGTGGAGGCGCTGGTGATGGGCGGGCGCATCGCCCTTCTGGGCATCCCGCCGGGCAAGAGCCCGGTGGACTGGTCGCGCATCGTCTTCAAGGCGATCACGATCAAGGGCGTCTATGGCCGCGAGATCTTCGAGACCTGGTACAAGATGATCGCCATGCTTCAGAACGGCCTCGACGTGCGCCGCGTCATCACCCACCGCTTCCCCGTGGACCGCTTTGCCGAGGGGTTCGAGGCGATGCGGTCGGGGCAGTCGGGCAAGGTCGTGCTGGACTGGGACTGAACGCCCGGGCGCGCGTCACTCCGCGTAGATCATCTTCCGCGTCATGCCGCCGTCCACCACCAGAACCTGCCCTGTGACGAAGCCGGCGGAGGCGAGGTAGAGCACGGCCCCGGCAATGTCGTCGGGGCGGCCCACGCGGCCCGCCGGGTGCTGGTCATGGTCCTGCGGGGTAAGGTCGGAGCCATCCGAGATCCAGCCGGGCGCAATGGCATTCACCCGCACCGCGGGGCCAAGGCTCATCGCAAGCGCATGGGTCAACGCCACGATCCCGCCCTTGGCCGCGGCATAAGCCTCGGTTCCGGGTTCCGACATGAAGGCGCGCGTCGAGGCCATGTTGACGATGCATCCACCCTGCGCCATCCGCGGGATGGCGGCCCGCGTCATCAGGAACGCGCCCGTCAGGTGGCTGTCCACCACGCGCCGCCAGTCCGAGAGCGTGAGGTCGGTCAGCGGCCCGGAATGCGCGCCCGCGATGCCCGCGTTGTTCACCAGAAGGTCGATGCTGTCCCAGCCAAGGCGGTCGAAGGCGGCGGCGACGGAGACCTCGTCGGTCACGTCGCAGGGGATGTGGCGCAGGCCTGCTGGGCCGGGGGATACGTCGAACGACACGACGTCCCACCCCGCTTCCGCGAGGGCCGCGCAGATGCCGGTGCCGATCAGGCCCGCGCCGCCTGTGACGATTGCGTGTCTCATGGCGCGACCCTAGGCGGCGGGCCCTGTCCCGTCCAGAGGCGCGGGGGCGCTGCCCCCGTCGCCTGCGGCGACTCCCCCGGGATATTTGGGCCAGAAAGAAACGGCCTAGAGGATGAAGACCCGGGAGGGGTGCAATTCGCCCGCCATGTAGCGCCCGACGGCGAGGGGGCGGCCCTGATCGCTGGCCCAGACCTCTTCGCCGTAGTCGATGCCATGGGCCAGCACCATTCCGGGCGTGCCGTTCCGCAGCCGCGCGGCGCCTTCGGGCGTGGCCTTCACCTCCGGCAGATCGGTGAGGCCAAGCTCAAGCGGTTTGAGGTAGGCGTCCAGGTCCTCGGTCTTCGCCAATTGGTCGATCAGTTCGATGGTCACGCCGTCCTCGGCATCGAAGGGTCCGGACCACGTGCGGCGCAACTGCTGGACATGGCCAAGGCAGCCAAGCGCCCGGCCCAGATCGCGGGCGATGGAGCGGACGTAGCCACCCTTGCCGCAGACCATCTCGAGTTCGACATGGTCGGGATCGGGGCGGGCGACGATGTCGAGGCTCTCGACCCAGAGCGGGCGGGCGGCGAGGTCCATCCGTTCGCCTTCGCGGGCAAGGTCATAGGCGCGTTCGCCATCGACCTTCACGGCGGAGAATTGCGGGGGAACCTGCATGATCTCACCCCGGAAGGCCGGGAGCGCGGCGGCGATCTCGTCATCCGTGGGGCGGGTGTCCGAGGTCTCGATCACCTCGCCCTCGGCATCGTCGGTCGTGGTGGCGGCGCCGAAAGTGACGGTGAAGCGGTAGCATTTCAGCGCGTCGGTGATGTAGGGGATGGTCTTCGTGGCCTCTCCCAAGGCGACGGCCAGAACGCCCGTTGCCGCCGGGTCGAGCGTGCCGGCATGGCCCGCCTTCTGCGCGCCGAAGGCCCAGCGGACCTTGTTGACCACGGCGGTCGAGGTGATGCCTGCGGGCTTGTCCACGACAAGCCAGCCCGTCACCTCGCGTCCCTTGCGCTTCCTGCCCATGTCGTCTCCGGATTGCGAAGGCGCCTGCTACTGGCTTGGGCCGGCTGCGTCAACCACCGTGCCGATGATCGGCCCCATCGGAAAGCCCGCATCCTGCCGGCCGAGCGCGGGGACAGCGAGGCGCGAGATCGAGCCGTCGAGGTAGAGCGCATCGGGCATCTTCAGCGCATCGCGGAAGAGCCGGGCGAAATCGTAAAAGTTCACCGGCTCGTCCGAGATGGCGAAGATCGCCGTTTTGCCGTCGGGCGAGACGCCGACGCCGTTGCGGATATGGAGCGAGGTCGAGCCGTCGCGGAACATCGGATGCAGCGCCCCCGCGATCACCAGCATCGGGCCCGATTGGGTGGCAAAGCGGCAGGCGGGGGGATTGGCGGCGTAGGTCCGGCTTTCGATCACCGCGTAGCGCGTGGAGCCCACGCAGAAGACACCGTTCGGAAGCATCCCGAAATTGCCGGGCCCGGCGCGGGTGACGAGCGGCGTCACCTGCTTGCCGTCCACGATGGTCAGCCCGATGGGATGGCGGTCGGGGGCGAACATCCCGGCGTTCATCGCAAAGCCGATCGTCTTGCCCTCGCGCGCCAGAAGGTCGTTCAGGCGGCCGAAGGACAGGATCGGTTGGCCATCGGGCGCGCTGGCCCAAAGGCGGAGGTCATCCTTGCCGAAGGTCGCAGGGCAAAGCGTGTAGGTCGTGCCGAGGAACGCCATGGTCCTACAGGCGCCGGCCGCGGCCGGCAGGGGAAGCGCCATGAGCGCGAATGCGCCAAGGGCCTTGGCGAGGGCCGATGCCCTATTGGTCGTCGTCTTCATCGTCCCCGGCGATGTCGCGCTGCACGGTCTCGTCGCTGAAGAGCCGCCGCGTTTCGTCCATCCGGTCGAAGGTCTCGTCCAGCTGGAAGCGCAGCTCGGGCGCGAATTTCAGGGTCATCGCCCGGCCGACATGGTGGCGCAGCTCGCCCTTGTGCTTGCGCAGGAGCGCCAGCGTCTCTTCCCGCCGGTCGCCGCCCAGCGGCATGATGAAGACCGTCGCCACCTTCAGATCCGGCGAGGTCCGCACTTCGCCCACGGTGATCGGGATGCGGTTGAGGTCGGGGTCGTGGATCTCGCCCCGGTTCAGCACGTCGGACAGGGTGCGGCGGATCAGTTCGCCGACGCGAAGTTGCCGCTGGGAAGGGCCGGAGCCCGAGGAGAAACGGTTGGATGCCATCCCGTCCAGATAGGGCAAGGCGCGATCCGCCGCAACCGCGCCTTTGCTTATGGCCCGGGCCGCGCTAAGGAAGGCCAAAGACAGGAGAGCGAGATGGCCGAACTTCCGGGGATCGTGATCACCGGCGCCTCGGGGCGCATGGGGCAGATGTTGGTGCGCACCGTGACGGCAAGCGACCGCGCGCGGCTGGTGGGCTGCGTCGAGCGGGCCGGCCATGCCTGGATCGGCAAGGATATCGGCGAGGCGATGGGCGGCGCGGCGCTTGGCGTGACGGTCACGGACGACGCGCTGGAGGCCTTTGCCAAGGCGCAAGCTGTGATCGATTTCACCGCGCCCGAGGCGACGCTGGACTTCGCGGCGCTGGCCGCGCAGGCGCGGACGGTGCATGTTATCGGCACGACGGGGTTCACGGCCGAACAGATCGCCCGGCTGGAACCCGCCGCGCGGCACGCGGTGATCGTGCGGGCGGGCAACATGAGCCTTGGCGTGAACCTGCTGGTGCAGCTCACGCGGAAGGTGGCGCAGGCGCTGGATGCCGATTTCGACATCGAGGTGGTCGAGGCCCATCACCGCATGAAGGTGGATGCGCCGTCGGGCACGGCGCTGATGCTGGGCGAGGCGGCGGCCGAGGGGCGCGGCGTGTCGCTGGACGAGGTTTCCGACCGCGGCCGCGACGGTATCACCGGCGCGCGGCAGCGCGGGCATATCGGCTTTGCGTCGATCCGCGGCGGCGATGTCGTCGGCGAACACGACGTGATCTTTGCCGCCGATGGCGAACGGATCGTGCTGCGCCACATCGCGACGGACCGGGCCATCTTCGCCCGCGGCGCGCTCAAGGCCGCGCTTTGGGGGCAGGACAAGGCGCCCGGCCAATACGACATGATGGACGTGCTGGGTCTCTGACGGCCCCGCTGTCGCCTCCCCCGCGCGCATGGGCGGAGGGCCGCCGACGCTCAAGGACGTGTGATCCAAGCTCGACCGGCCCGCGTAATCGCCTCCGACTTGCAGGGGAGAGATGCCATGCGCAGTGTCGTTCTTGCCGTCGGTCTTCTGGCGTCAGCCTCCGCGGCGGCCGCGGCGGATTCCTTCAACGCCGTGACCACGCGCGACAGTTTCGTGTCGCTGATCGAGGGGCGCAAGCTCACGCGGTTCGGCATCTCGCTGGATGTGACGCCCAAGGGCGATATCGAGGGGTCGGCGTTCGGCATTCCCGTTACGGGGAAATGGCGCTGGGAAAAGGGATATTTCTGCCGTGACCTGAAGTTCGGGCAGAAGGACCTCGGGCCGAACTGTCAGCAGGTGCTGGTGCGCAACAGTGTCGTGCGCTTCGTTTCGGATCGCGGCACTGGGCCCTTTGCCGATCTGCGGCTGCGGTAGCCCCGCCGGGCGGGCGGTCTCAGAAATCGATCGCCAGCCCCTTCTTCTCCCAGTCGCCGTAGCGCACCGGCTCTGGCCCGTCGCGCCCGCCAAGTTCGGGCGGAAGGTTGGGTCCCTTGGCGGCCTTGCGCCGGGCCTCGGCCTCGGCAAGGGCGCGCTGTGCGGCGGGGGGCAGGTCGGGGCGGGTGCCGTCGGGCGTGTCTTCGGCCATGTTCGGTTCCTTGTGCAGCCTGTTTCAGGTGATATACGCCCCAGCCATGCGGGAACAAGGCAACACAGGTCGGATCGATGCCGCGCGGGCCGCCGCGGTCACGCTTGCGGGCGCCGTGATCGGCGCCGGGCGAATGCTGTCGGATGCGCTCGCCGATCCTGAAGGGCCGCTGGCGCGGCTTGCCCCGACCGAGCGGGCGCGGGCGCAGCGGCTGGCGCTTCTGATCCTGCGCAACGTGGAACCGGCCGACCGCATGCTTGCCCCGCATCTGCGGAAATCCCCGCCCGACGAGGCGCGCAATGTGCTTCGGCTTGCCGTGGCCGAAATGAAGGCAGAGGGGACGCCGCCCCATGCCTCGGTCAGCGCGGCGGTGTCGATCCTGCGCGCGGGCCGCAAGACGGCACATCTGGCCGGGCTTGCCAATGCCGTGTTGCGCAAGGTGGCGGCGGAGGACGGCTGGGACCGGCTGCCCGCGCAGCGGATGCCGCAATGGCTGCGCCAGCCGCTCGTTCACCTGTGGGGGCGCGAGGTCGTCTCGGCCATCGAGGCCGTGCAGGCCCAGGGCGCGCCGCTCGACCTGACGCCGCGCGATCCGGCGCAGGCGGAGGCGCTGGCAGAAACGCTTGGTGCAGAGGTCCTGCCGACCGGCAGCCTGCGCCTTCCTGGCGGGCAGGTCAGCGCGCTGCCGGGCTATGCCGAAGGCGCATGGTGGGTGCAGGATGCCGCCGCGGCCCTGCCCGCGCGGCTTCTGGCGCCCGTGGCGGGGGAGCGTATCCTTGACATGTGCGCGGCCCCCGGCGGCAAGACGCTGCAATTGGCCGCCGCTGGCGCAAAGGTGACGGCGCTCGATCTGTCCGGCCCCCGCATGGCGCGGGTGAACGAGAACCTCGCGCGGTGCGGGCTTGCGGCAGAGACGGTGGTGGCCGATGCGCTGCACTGGCAGGGCGGGCCGTTCGACGCCGTGTTGCTGGATGCGCCCTGTTCGGCGACCGGCACGATCCGTCGCCATCCCGATCTGCCCTTCGTGAAGGACGGCAGCGAGGTGGCAGAGCTCTCCGCCTTGCAGGCCCGTCTGATCGACCGGGCTGTCGCGCTGCTGAAGCCGGGCGGACGGATGGTGGTCTGCACCTGCTCGCTTCTGCCCGAAGAAGGGGAGGCGCAGCTTGCCGCCGCGCTGGCCCGCCATCCGGGCCTTGCGCTGGAGGACGTGCTGCCCCCCGGCGTGCCCGAGGCGTGGCGCGCGACCGGCGGCGGGCTGCGGACCCGGCCCGATCACTGGGCCGAACGGGGCGGCATCGACGGCTTCTTCATGGCGCGCCTCCGCTTGGCGCCGTGACGCGGCCAATTCGGCGGTGACAGCCTCTGCCCCCCCGGCTATGGTGCCGCGCAGTTCGGGGCATACCCCGGCGTGGTGCAAGGCAGGATGACAGGGCTGGGCAAGGTGGGCGGCGGGCAGCGGAACGGGGCATCGGCCGAAGGCCTGACGTCCAGACGGACGCGATATGCGAACCGCTGGCAGGCCTGGCGCTCGACCCGGGTGCGGCCTGCGACGGGATTCGTGTCGCAACCCGAACCGCGCACCATCGGCAGCTACGCCCGCGGCAAGCAGTTGATCGCCGGGAATTTTCTTTTCGCGGGCTACCTGATCGAGGGGCCGGGCGTGAAGATATGGGACCTTCCCATGCCCGATCCCAGTTTCGAGATCGCCCTGCACGGCTGCACATGGCTGGACGATCTGGCTGCCGTCGGCGACGGCGCCGCGCGCAGCCGGGCGCAGGACTGGGTCTTCGACTGGATCGCGCGCTACGGCCGGGGCAGGGGGCCGGGCTGGACCCCCGATCTGACCGGGCGGCGGCTCATCCGCTGGATCAACCACGCGCTGTTCCTGCTGTCGGGCAAGCAAAGACCCGAGGCCGAAGCCTATTTTCGCAGCCTCGCCCAGCAGACGGATTTCCTGTCGCGCCGCTGGCAGGCCGCCTCTCCCGGCCTTCCGCGATTCGAGGCGCTGACGGGGTTGATCTACGCGGGCCTCGCCCTGACCGGAATGGATCGCCACGTGAGCCCGGCGACCGCGGCGCTGGCGCGGGAATGCGACACGCAGATCGGCGGCGAGGGCGGGATACCGACCCGCAACCCCGAGGAACTGCTGGAGGTCTTCACCCACCTGACATGGGCCGCGCAGGCACTGGCCGAGGCGGGGCGGGTTGCGCCCGCGCCGCTGCGTGCGGCCATCGACCGGATCGCGCCGACGCTGCGCGCGCTGCGCCATGCCGACGGCGGTCTTGCACGCTTTCACGGCGGCGGGCGGGGGCTGGAGGGGCGGCTGGATGCGGCGCTTGCGGCCTCGGGCGTGCGGGTGGCCGCGCCGAAGACGCTGGCGATGGGCTTCGCGCGTCTTGCGGCCGGGCGCACGACGGTGATCGTGGACGCAGCAGAGCCTCCGGCCGGCCCGGCCTCGGTCAATGCCCATGCCTCGACGTTGGCGTTCGAGATGACATCCGGCCGCCGGCCCGTCATCGTCAACTGCGGCTCGGGCATGCCCTTCGGGCCGGAATGGCGCCGCGCGGGGCGGGCGACGGCGTCGCATTCGACGCTGGCGATCGAGGGGTTCTCGTCCTCCCGCCTTGGCCCGCAGCATGGGGCGGGCAGTCAGCTTGAACCGCTGGCGGAGCGGGCCGAGGTCATCCATCTGCGCGAGACGGCGGGGCCGGAGGGGGTGGGCCTTCTGGCGGGGCATTCCGGCTATGTCGCGACCCATGGGCTGACGCACATGCGCGCGCTTTACCTGTCGGGGGACGGGCGGTCGCTGGTGGGCGAGGATACGCTGGCCGCGCTGACCGAGGCCGAACAGGCGCGGCTTTACACGATCACCGAGGGCGGCCTGCCGATCCGCCTTGCGATCCGCTTCCACCTGCATCCGGACGTGGACGCCGCCATCGACCTTGGCGGCACGGCCGTCTCGCTTGCGCTGAAAAGCGGCGAGATCTGGGTGTTCCGGTTCGAGGGCCCGGCCGAACTGGAACTCGCCCCGTCCGTCTATCTCGAACAGCGCCGCCTGAAGCCGCGTGGCAGTCAGCAGATCGTCCTTTCCGCGTCGCTGGAAGGGACGGGCAGCCAGATTCGCTGGACCTTGGCGAAAGCACAGGATACCCCGCTGGCCATTCGCGACCTTGACCCCGACGGGGGACAGGACGACTGACGCCTGATGGAGGGACCCCGATGACCGACCTCTTGCCGATCCGCCGCGCGCTGATCTCCGTTTCCGACAAGACCGGGATGCTTGATTTTGCCCGGGCCCTGAACGCACGGGGGGTGGAGATCCTCTCCACCGGCGGCAGCGCCACCGAGATGCGCAAGGTGGGCATCCCCGTCCGGGACGTGTCGGAGTTGACCGAATTCCCCGAGATGATGGACGGTCGCGTGAAGACCCTGCATCCGCGCGTGCATGGCGGGCTCTTGGCGCTGCGCGACAATGCGGCGCATCTCGAGGCGATGGAAACCCACGGCATCCAGCCGATCGACCTGCTGGTCGTGAACCTTTACCCGTTCGAGGCGACGGTGGCGAAGGGCGCGGACTACGAAACCTGCATCGAGAACATCGACATCGGCGGCCCGGCGATGATCCGGGCGGCGGCGAAGAACCACGGCTTTGTCACCGTCGTGACCGATGTTGCGGATTACGCGGGCCTGCTGGAAGAACTGAACGCCAACGACGACCGCGTCTCCTACGCCTTCCGGCAGAAGATGGCGCAGATCGCCTATGCGCGCACGGCCGCTTACGATGCGGCGGTCTCGAGCTGGATGGCGGGTGCCCTCGGCGATGCCGCCCCGCGCCGCCGTGCCTTTGCCGGGACGCTGGCCCAGACCCTGCGCTATGGCGAGAATCCGCATCAGGCGGCGGCCTTCTACACCGATGGCTCGGCCCGGCCCGGCGTGGCGACCGCGCGACAGTGGCAGGGCAAGGAGCTGTCCTACAACAACATCAACGACACCGACGCGGCCTTTGAACTGGTGGCGGAGTTCCTGCCCGACGATGGCCCGGCCTGCGCGATCATCAAGCACGCCAATCCCTGCGGCGTGGCCCGTGGCGCGACGCTGCTGGAGGCCTATCAGAAGGCCTTCGACTGCGACCGCACCTCGGCTTTCGGCGGGATCGTCGCGCTGAACCGCAAGCTGGACAAGGCGACGGCGGAAGAGATCGTGAAGATCTTCACCGAGGTGGTGATCGCCCCCGAGGCGGACGAGGACGCAAAGGCCGTGTTCGCCGCCAAGAAGAACCTGCGGCTGCTCACGACCGGCGCGCTGCCCGACGCCAATGCCCCGGGGCTGGCGTTCCGGCAGGTCGCCGGGGGCTTTCTCGTGCAGGACCGCGACAACGGCCACGTGGCGCGCGGCGATCTGAAGGTGGTGACCAAGCGCGCGCCCTCGCCGGCGGAACTGGACGATCTCCTGTTCGCCTGGACCGTGGCCAAGCACGTCAAATCGAACGCCATCGTCTATGCCAAGGGCGGGGCGACGGTGGGCGTGGGCGCGGGGCAGATGAGCCGGGTTGACAGTTCCATGATCGCGGCCAAGAAGGCCGAGCGGATGGCCGAAGCGCTTGGCCTGCCGGAAAGCCCGGCAAAGGGATCGGTCGTGGCGTCGGACGCGTTCTTCCCCTTCCCCGACGGGCTTCTCGAGGCGATCGCGGCGGGCGCCACGGCGGTGATCCAGCCGGGCGGGTCGATGAACGACGCCGCCGTGATCGCGGCGGCGGACGAGGCGGGCATCGCCATGGTCTTCACCGGCCAGCGCCACTTCCGGCACTGAGGTCAGAATGCGGATCACGGCCAAAACCGCCCTTGCTGTCGTCGCGGTGGATCAGTTCTCAAAGCTTGCGGTGGTCTTCGGCCTCGGGCTTCGGCATCGCTATGTGATCGAGGTGATGCCGCCCTACCTCAATTTCCGGATGGCATGGAACCGGGGCGTGAACTTCGGCTTTCTGGCCAACGGGACCGAGGTGTCGCGCTGGCTTCTGGTGGCCGTTGCGCTTGGCATCTCGGCCTGGGTCTGGCGCTGGGTGAAGGGCGAGGGCCACGGCACCGGCGCGCGCATCGCGGCTGGGCTCCTGATCGGGGGCGCGGTCGGCAACGTGATCGACCGGGTCGCCTATGGCGCGGTGGCGGATTTTCTGAACATGTCCTGCTGCGGTTTCGACAACCCGTTTTCCTTCAACCTCGCCGATGTGGGCGTGTTCTTCGGCGCTCTTGGCCTCGTGCTGCTGGTCAAGCGCCAGAACACCCCGTGACGGGCCGGGTGCAATGCGATAAAGACGGTCAGGATCGGTCGGTGGAGGCTTACATGCGGGCAGGACAGGGCATTTTCGGCATTGCCCTCGTGGCAGTTCTGGCTCTGGCCGGGTGCTCCGGCTCGTCCACGCCGCATCTGATGAACCTGCGCGCGAATGCGACCAGCCCGGACGAATTCGCGATCCTTCCGACGAAGCCCCTGCAGATGCCCAAGGACATGTCGGCCCTGCCGCAGCCGACGCCGGGCGGGACCAACCTTGCCGATCCGACCCCGCTTGCCGATGCGGTGACGGCCCTCGGCGGCAAGGCCGCGGCGATGACGGCGCAGGGCATTCCGGTGGCCGACGGGGCGCTGGTCAACGCCGCCTCGCGCTATGGGAACGATCCCAACATCCGCCAGCAGCTGGATGCGGCCGATCTGCGCTTCCGCCGCACGCACAACGGCCGCGTGCTGGATCGGCTCTTTGGCCATACGGTCTATTTCCAGGCCTATGCGCCCATGTCGCTTGACCAGTATGCCGAGCTTGAGAAATGGCGGGCCATGGGTGTGGCCACGCCAAGCGCGCCGCCGAAACCCGTGAAGTGAACCCTGCCGAAGCACGGCAAGACCGTTGCGAGGGCCGATAGCGCTGTGGCCGAATCTCTCCGGTCGTGCTAGGTCTTGTGGCATGAACGCTGAAAGCCGCAACATCGGGGACGCACACCCCGTCATTCGTCAGCTTGACGAGGCCGCGATCAACCGGATCGCTGCGGGTGAGGTCGTGGAACGCCCTGCCTCGGCCGTCAAGGAACTGGTGGAAAACGCGCTGGATGCCGGCGCCCGGCGGATCAGCGTGGATTACGCCGACGGCGGCAAGACCCTGATCCGCGTGACCGACGACGGCTGCGGCATGGCGGGCGCGGACCTGCCGCTGGCGATCTCGCGGCACGCGACGTCGAAGATCGACGGCTCGGACCTTCTGAACATCCATTCCTTCGGCTTCCGCGGCGAGGCGCTGCCCTCGCTGGGCGCGGTGGGGCGGCTCTCGATCACCTCGCGGGCGGCGGGGCAGGAGGGCGCGCGGATCGCGGTGGAAGGCGGCCGGATCTCGCCGGTCACGCCTGCGGCGCTGTCGCGCGGCACGGTAGTCGAACTGCGCGAACTCTTCTACGCCACGCCGGCGCGGCTGAAGTTCCTGCGCAGCGACCGCGCCGAGGCGCAGGCCATCGGCGAGGTGGTCAGGCGGCTTGCCATGGCCGAGCCCTTCGTGAACTTCCGCCTGACCGATGTGTCCGGCGGGGGCGAGGGGCGCGTGCTCTTCCGCGCCGATGCGGGCTCGGGCGATCTGTTCGACGCGCTGCACGGGCGGCTCGCAACCGTGCTGGGGGCCGAGTTCGCCGAGAATGCCCTGCGGCTGGACGTGGACCGCGACGGGCTGCGGCTGACGGGCTACGCGGCGCTGCCGACTTATTCGCGCGGCTCGTCGGTGCAGCAATACCTGTTCGTCAACGGCCGTCCGGTGCAGGACCGGATGCTGCTGGGCGCGCTGCGAGCGGCCTATTTCGACTTCCTGAGCCGCGACCGGCACCCGGCGGCGGCGCTGTTCCTGACCTGCGATCCGCAGATGGTCGATGTGAACGTCCATCCGGCAAAATCCGAGGTGCGCTTTCGCGACCCGGCACTGGCGCGCGGACTGATCGTCTCGGGCATCCGTCAGGCGCTGGCGGGCGCGGGGCATCGCGCCTCGACGACCGTGGCGCAGGCGACGCTGGGGGCCTTCCGCCCCGAACCCGCCGGGCCGGGTGTGCAGCCAACGCCGTCGCGGGTCTATCAGATGGATCGCCCCTCGCAGGGCGCGATTCGGGCGGCCTATCAGTGGCAGGCGCCGATCCCCGCGCAAGACCTGGCGCCGGGCTTTGCCGAGGCGCCTTCGGCCCGCGTGGAACCGGTGGCCGAGACCGGAGCCGAATCCCGGCCCCTGGGTGCGGCGCGCGCACAGGTGCACGAGAACTACATCATCGCCCAGACGGACCGCGGCATCGTCATCGTCGATCAGCACGCCGCGCACGAACGGCTGGTCTATGAGCGGCTGAAGCACCAGATGGCGGAAAAGGGCGTCGCCGCGCAGGCCCTGCTGATCCCCGAGATCGTCGAGGTGGGCGAGGCCGGCGCCGCCCGTTTGCTGGAGATCGCCGAGGATCTGCAGCGCCTTGGCCTGAGCCTCGAGCCGTTCGGGCCGGGCGCCATCGTGGTGCGCGAGACGCCCGCCGCATTGGGCGAGGTCGATGCCCGGGGCCTCGTGCGCGATATCCTCGACGATCTTGAAGATCTCGGTCAAAGCCAGACGGTGCAGGCGCGTATCGAGGCCGTGCTGTCGCGCATGGCCTGTCACGGCTCGGTCCGCTCGGGGCGCCAGATGCGGGCGGAAGAGATGAACGCCCTCCTGCGCGAGATGGAGGCGACACCGCATTCCGGCCAGTGCAACCACGGCCGCCCGACCTATGTCGAGCTGCGGCTTTCGGATATCGAAAGGCTCTTCGGGCGGACATGATCCAGATCGGCACGCATCAGGTGGCGCTGAACGACCCCTTCGTGATCGGCGGCGCGGTGGCGGCGGCGCTGGTGCTGCTGATCCTGCTTCTGGTGCTGCGCGCCGTCGGGCGCACGGCACGGCTGACCGAGCCCCTGGCCTATCAGGTCAACGACCTTGCCCACCGGGTGCAAAGCCTGTCGGACGGGCAGCACCAGCTGGCCGGTGGCCTGACCCACGTGTCCGAGGCGCAGGCCCATGCGCAATCGGCCATGCTGAAGGTGATGGAGGGGCGTCTGGCCGAGGTCAGCCGCCAGATGACCGAGAACCTGCATGGATCGGCCACGCGCACCGCCCGCAGCCTGGGCGAGTTGCAGCAGCGGCTGGAGACGATCGACAAGGCGCAGGAGAAGATCGAGAAGCTGTCGGGTAATGTCCTGAGCCTTCAGGACATCCTGTCGAACAAGCAGACCCGTGGCGCCTTTGGCGAGATCCAGTTGCACGACATCGTGGGCAAGGCGCTGCCCTCGGACAGCTACACGATGCAGGCGACGCTCTCGAACGGCCGGCGGGCGGATTGCCTGATCCATCTGCCGAACCCGCCGGGGCCGATCGTGATCGACTCGAAATTCCCGCTGGAAGCCTATGAGGCGCTGCGGCGGGCCAGTTCGCAAGCGGAACTCACCGACGCTGCGCGGCAACTGCGCACGGCCGTGCGGACGCATATCAACGCGATCTCCGAGCGGTATATCCTTGAAGGCGAGACGGCGGACGGCGCGCTGATGTTCCTGCCGTCCGAGGCGGTCTATGCCGAGTTGCACGCCAATTTCCCCGAGATCGTCCGCGAGGGTTTCGCGGCCCGGGTCTGGATCGTCTCGCCCACCACCTGCATGGCGACGCTGAACACGATGCGCGCGGTGCTGAAGGACGCACGGATGCGCGAGCAGGCGGGCGCGATCCGGCGCGAGTTGCACATGCTGTTCGAGGATGTGCGACGGCTGGGCGAGCGGGTCGAGCGGCTGGATACCCATTTCACGCAGGCGCAGAACGACGTGCGCGAGATCCGCATCTCGTCGGAAAAGGCGGCGCGGCGGGCAGGCCGACTGGACAATTTCGACTTCGAGGAACTTGCCCCCGATCCGGTCCCCGATCCCGCTGCGCATCTGGTTACGCGCGAAAAAGGCTGACCGCCGCCTGTGGCGGCCTGCCGCGTGGCATCCTGTCGCAGGTTTTGCTTTCATACATGCGAAAAATGGCTACCATTGCTTCCGGAGGAATGGCTGGCCTGCGCGGTTCGATGCGAATCGCCGGGTCTGCTGCACGGAGGAGGTCGTTGATGAAATCCTGTTCGATCCTGTGCGTGATCGGCTACGGCATGATGCTGTGCTTCGGGTATCTGGCGCTGTCGGGCGCGGCGTTCGAGCCCGTTCGCTACATGGTCATCTACGAGATGCTGGCCGCAGCCGGTTTCGCCACGGGCATGTATTCGTGGCTTCGGCTGCGCCGGGGCTACTGACGGCTACCCGATCCAAATGCAAAAGGCCGCCGGCTTTCGCACGGCGGCCTTTTGTCATGCTCTGGCTGAAATCAGCCCTGACGTGCCTTGAAGCGCTTCTGCGTCTTGTTGATCACATAGACGCGGCCCTTGCGGCGCACGACCTGACAGTCGCGATGGCGCAACTTCAGCGAGCGGAGCGAGTTCCTGACCTTCATCGGTCTTCTCCTGGTCCCGGCGCGCGTGCGCCTTTTGCAACGATGCCCGGCGGCCGAAGCCGATGGGCGGTTAATGGTGGGCGCGACAGGGATCGAACCTGTGACCACTACGATGTCAACGTAGTGCTCTACCGCTGAGCTACGCGCCCCCGAGTGCTGTCCCGCCCGCCCCGAAATAAAAGGACGCGGGGCGAAACCGCGTCGGTCTGCGGGTCTATAGAAGGAGTCGCATCGGGGTTCAAGAGGTTTTGGCAAACCGAAGTTCCAGTCTATATCAGGCCGATGAGGTTCCGATGACGCACCCGGCTTTCGACCTGTTTTCGCCCCAAGGCGCCCCGACTGGCTACGTCTTCGCGTCGCCCCACAGCGGCTGCGATTACTTTCCTGCCTTCCTCGCCCAGAGCCAGCTGGACGCCCGCGTCATCCGGTCGTCCGAAGACGCCTTTGTGGACAGGCTCTTTTCGGGTGTGACCGCGCTTGGGGCGTCGCTCATCGTCGCCCGGGCGCCGCGGGCCTATGTCGATCTGAACCGCGCCGCGGACGAGCTTGACCCTGCCGTGATCGAAGGCGCGCCGCGCCCGGCGGCCAATCCGCGGATCAGCGCCGGGCTTGGGGTGATTCCCCGCGTCGTGTCGAACGGTCGTGCCATCTATCGCGGCAAGATCCCGCTGGCAGAGGCGCAGGCCCGGATCGACGGGTTCTGGCGGCCCTATCACCAGAAGCTCGCCGCACTGGTGCAGGAAGCCCGTCAGCGACAGGGGCGGGCGGCGCTCATCGACTGCCATTCGATGCCACACGAGGCGATCGAGGCGTTTGCCACCTCGGGTCGTCCGCGGCCCGAGATCGTTCTGGGGGACCGATACGGCGCCTCATGTGCGCCTGCGCTGATGGAGCGTCTGGAAGAGGCCTTCCGTTCCGAGGGGCTGAGCGTGGCGCGCAATGCGCCCTTCGCGGGGGCCTATGTCGTCCAGACCTACGGCCGCCCCCTGCAAGGCGTCGATGCCGTGCAGGTCGAGATCGACCGCGCGCTATACATGGATGAAATCGCGATCCGGCCGAATGCGCGGTTCGGCGAGGTTCAGCAGATGCTGACCCGCGTCATGGCGCGGGTCATTGGTGAGCGCAGCGAGAACGCATCGCTTGCCGCCGAATAGTCAGTCGCCCAGCTTGGCGTGCACCTCGTCCAGATCGACCTCGCCCCTTGGCATCTTGTTGCCGGGGTTGTCGAAGTCGTAGCGGAAAAGCTGGAAGTCCTTCTTGTAGATCTCCCACATCAGGTGACGCGACAGATCGTCGAAGTAATCCTCGACCGGGTGGGCGCGCTTGGGCCCGTGGCCCTCGCTTTCGTTGAAGCGCGGCACATCGGAAAGGGTCACGGGCACCGGCATGCGGTCGCCGACGGCGGTCAGCACGTCCTGCATCCCGTCGTTGAACCGCTCGGTGAAGAAGATGCGGTCATAGCGCCCGCCATTGGCGATGAAGGTCCCGATGTGGCCCGACATGGCCGACCAGTGGATGTCCGGGTCCATCGGCTTGCGAAACCGGATGGTGTCGCGGGCGAACAGAAGGAAGCGGCGGAAGCTCTTGATCTGGTCGAACTCGAAGCCGGTTTCCGGCTCGCCGACATCGACGCCGTATTTCTGGATCAGCATGGGCACGAGGTTGCCGCGATAGCGCTTGCCGTTGCGCTGGATGCCGCAGATCTTGTCGAAGAAGGACGACAGGATGCGGGTGTAGGGATTGCGCACGCAGGTGAAGGCATAGGAGCGATGCGCCTTCACGTTCGCCTCGATCACCGGCTTGCTGTCGTCCTGCGCCCATTTGTGCAGACCCTCGGTCGCGTCATGGATGTCGCCGTCGAAGAAGCGCCCGTGGTCGGAATAGAACATGATCTGACCGATCGTCGAGCAGGCGCATTTCGGGACGACCCGATACACCATGCTTTCGCTTTCGGTCATCCAGGTGCCGGGAAAGCCCATGCCCAGTTCCCTTTCCTCAAATTGCCGTGACGGCTCCACGGTTCTGTCCAGAAAGCAAAGTAACGCTGTCTTTTCAATGATCGTTCACGCTATCTAGGCACCAATACGATTGCAGGGTGGGCGTTGTTTCCGCGATGGCGCGAATTGCCTATATTCTTCTGGTTCACAAGGACCCCGAGGGGATCGTCGCGCAGGCCGAACGGTTGACGGCGGCGGGCGATGTCGTGGCTATCCACATGGACGCCCGCGCGCCGGCGGCGGCTTTCGACCATGTCCGCAAGGCGCTTGCCGACAATCCCGGGGTGACCTTCGCACGGCGCGTGAAATGCGGCTGGGGGGAATGGAGCCTTGTGCAGGCCACGTTGAACGGTCTTCACGCCGCGCTCGAGGCCTTTCCGCGCGCCACGCATTTCTACTTGCTGTCGGGCGACTGCATGCCGATCAAGTCGGCCGCCTATGCGCATGGCTTCCTTGATGCCGAGGATGCGGATTACATCGAAAGCTTCGATTTCTTCACCTCGGGCTGGATCAAGACCGGGATGCGGGAGGAGCGGCTGATCTACCGCCATCTCGTGAACGAACGGCGTCACAAGTGGCTGTTCTACAAGATGATCGATCTGCAACGCCGCCTGCATCTGCAACGCCGCATTCCGGCCGATCTGGACATGCGGATCGGCAGCCAGTGGTGGTGCCTGCGCCGCCGCACGGTCGAGGCGATCCTCGATTTCCTGAAGGCGCGCCGCGACGTGCGGCGCTTCTTCCGCACGACATGGATTCCCGACGAGACGGTGTTCCAGACGCTCGTCCATCACCTCGTGCCCTCGACGCAGATCCGCAGGCGGACCCTGACCTTCCTGATCTTTACCGACTACGGCATGCCGGTGAATTTCTACAACGATCACTACGACATGCTGCTGGGGCAGAATTACCTTTTCGCCCGCAAGATTTCCCCCGATGCGACCGACCTCTCGGCCCGGCTCGGGTCGCTTTACAGCGACGATCAGGCCACGTTCACGATCTCGGACGAGGGGCGGCAGGTGTTCCAGTTCCTGACCGGGCGCGGCCGCGAGGGGCGCCGCATTGCCCCCCGCTTCTGGGAGACGGGATCGTCCATCGGGCGCGGGCGCGAGGTGATGCTGCTGGTCTGCCGCGACTGGGCCGCGGGGCAACGGCTGGCGGCCCGACTGCGGCAGGCCGCCGGCGTCATGGCGCTGGGATATGTCTTCAACGACGCTGCGGCCGAGGTGCCCGACCTCGGCGGCATCCAGACCACGCTCGAGAAGCGCTGCCGCCACCGCCGGGCGGTCATGCGCTTGCTGTTCGAGGCCTGCGGGACGGATCGTCTCATCCTGTGCGTCGATCCGTCGAGCTTCGGGTTGCTGAAGGATTTCACCTCCGACCGCTGCACGGCCCGTGTGCTGGAAGTTCAGGCCGACCTGTCCGATGCCTTTCTCACCGGCCATGCCGGGCGCACCGGGCTGACCCGGGCCGAAACACCGCCCGACGTGATTGCCCGCCTCCTGCCAACCCTGCGTCAGGAGATGCGCTATGAAAGCGACCGGCTGGCCGAGGCGGGATTTCCCGGATTCCGCCGCCTGCGCGAAGGCGCATCGACCGAGGAAAATGCCGAGGCGCTGGCCACCTTCCTTGCCATTCCGCCGGATCAGGCCAAGGCCATCGCGGCCGAGCCCGATCTCTTTGCCCAATGACCGACCACCGACCAGAGGTTCCCATGCCCTACAGCTACGATCCGCAGAACGTCTTCGCCCGTATCCTGCGCGGAGAGATCCCCGCCAAGGCGGTGCTGGAGACCGAGCACAGCCTTGCCTTCCACGATATCGGCCCGCAGGCGCCGGTGCATGTCCTGGTGATCCCCAAGGGCGCCTATGTGAACTACGACCATTTCGCCGCCGAAGCCTCGGATGCCGAGATCCTGGACTTCACGCGGGCCGTGGCGCGGGTTGCGGCGGATCTCGGCCTGCCGGCGGGTGCGGGCGGAGAAGGGTATCGCCTGATCTCGAACGCGGGACCGCACAGCCATCAGGAAGTGCCGCATCTGCATGTCCACATCCTTGCGGGCCGGCCGCTCGGGCGGATGCTGGTCAAGGCGGACTGAGGTAACAGGGCGGCGGCCGACCGCCGCCCCGCACGTTCCGTCGGGTCATCCGACCTCGGAGAATATCTTGCGCCGGATCGCGGGGCCGTAGTCGCGCCAGATCGCGGGCAGCGGCAGCAGCAGGATGCACAGCGCCGCGATCGCCGTCTTCTGCCCGAAGGTGAACGGCCCCAGTTGCGCATCGGCGTAGCGCAGCAGATAGACGATGACCACGTGCCAGGCGTAGGTCTGCAACGAATGCCGCCCCATGATCTTCAGCGGCAGCCAGCGAAACAGCGCATGCAGCCCGCGCGACAGCGTCACGATCCAGCGCCGCGAGGATTGCGGGCCCGCAACCATCAGCCAGGTCAGAAGCCCCGCCGCGCCGATCAGGTTGAGCAGGTAAACCGGCCCGAAGCTCTGCCGGACGGCCATGGCCTCGAACGGGCCGAGATAGTCGTAACGGATCAGCCCATGCGCGGTGGCGATGCGGATCGGCAGGAAGAACAGCAGGATCATCAGGAACAGGATGGGCAGCACCGTCTTGTCCGGCGCGAAGATGCGCTGCCAGTCCACCTTGTCCCGTGCCGTCAGCCCCCCCGCGATCAGGCCGCTGATGAAGACGATCTGCCAGCCAAGCGGGTTGAAGCCCCCGCGCAGGCCCTGCCCGTCGCTGGCCAGCGCAAGCCGGTGAAGCGGCTCCCCGATTACCTGCCCCATCCCGATCTGTGCGGCCATCCATGTCAGGATCGACAGCACCGCCACCTGCGGCCAGCGCCCCTCGGCCACCATCTGCACGAGAAAGGGCGAGACAAGCAGGTAAAGGATGTATTGCGGCAGGATGTCCATGAAGGTCGGCTGGAACACGAGGGTCGCCAGCGCCAGATCGCGCGTGCGGTCATGTGCCCCCGCGGTTCCCATCCAGTTGGCAAAGGCACTCACCCCGCCGGGCAGCACCGCCTGAAGCGTCAGGGCCAGAAGGATCACCCCCATCGCGTAGATGTAAAGCTCGCCCGCGCGGCGCCAGATGCTGGCGCGCATGGCCGCCACGCCGTAGCGCGTCATCCGCGAGGTCTGGATCAGCCCGATGAGAAAGCCCGAAAGGAAGACGAAGCCCTGCGCGTCTTCCACGAACATGAGCTGGGCGGCGCTGAAGTTCTGCAACCACAGACCGCCCTGCAGGATCATGTGATTGATGAGCATGAACAGTAGGAAATAGCCCCGCATGCCGTCGAGGACTTCGATGCGCTTCACTTGGCCCTCCTGGCCTTCCCTGATGGAAGCCCGCGTAAATCTAGGAACCGCCGCAGCGGCTGCAATGGCTTCAACGTGGCATGGGTGCCCTTCCGCCGTCGCCCGCGCAGCCTTCGGCACCCTTCCGCCGACGGCCTTTGCCCGGCGCGGACTTGACGCCATGGGCCGTGCGAATTAAGCCCCAACTGACCTGCGAGGAACGGAGCCAGCGATGCCGACGAAAGCGCCCGAGACCGAGATTGTCAGAAGCTGGAAAGTCGCCTGCGACGGCGGCGTGGGGGCCCTTGGCCATCCGCGCGTCTGGCTGACCATCCCGCACGAGACGGGCTTTGTCGAATGCAACTACTGCGACAAGCTCTTCGTGCATGAAGACAAATGCGAGAAGGTTCTGGGCGCCAAGTCCTGATCGGCCTTCGCGCGCCGGGCCTGATCGTGCGCGCGGTCGCCCTTCGGGAGCCCCATGATGCGGAAAGCCGGGCCTTCGGGTCCGGCTTTTGGCTTTCGGCGGCGGCTTTCCCCCCGGCCCGCTTCGTGGCATGACGAAGGGGCTGCGAACAGGAAAGGGGCGGGGCATGACATTCGGCAAGGGTTGCCACCTGCATCTGATCGACGGATCGGCCTATATCTTCCGCGCCTACCACGCGCTGCCCCCGCTCACGCGCAAGTCCGACGGATTGCCCATCGGCGCCGTCGCGGGCTTCTGCAACATCCTGTGGAACGAGCTCAACCGCTCCAACGGAGATGCCGCGCCGACCCATATGGCGGTGGTCTTCGACCATTCGTCGAAAACCTTCCGCTCCGAGCTTTTCCCCGCCTACAAGGCCCATCGTCCCGAACCGCCCGAGGATCTGCGGCCCCAGTTCCCCCTGACGCGCGAGGCGACGCGGGCCTTCAACGTCGCCTGCCTCGAGACCGAGAATTACGAGGCCGACGACATCATTGCCACCCTTGCCCAGCAAGCCGTGGATGCGGGCGGACAGGTCACAATCGTGTCGTCCGACAAGGACCTCATGCAGCTTGTCGGCCCCGGCGTGGTCATGCGCGACCCGATGAAGGACCGCCTCATCGGCCCGGACGAGGTGATCGAGAAATTCGGTGTCGGCCCGGACCGCGTGGTGGATGTTCAGTCGCTTGCCGGGGACAGCGTGGACAACGTTCCGGGCGCCCCGGGCATCGGGATCAAGACCGCGGCTCTTCTGATCCAGGAATACGGCGATCTGGATACGCTTCTGGCGCGCGCCGCAGAAATCAAGCAACCCAAGCGCCGCGAGACCCTGATCGAGAATGCCGAGCAGATCCGCATCTCCCGCCAGCTCGTGACGCTCAAGCGCGACACGCCGCTTGACGTCACGCTGGACGCGCTGGAAATCCGGGCGCCGGAGCCCGGGCCGCTGATGGATTTCCTCGCCCGGATGGAGTTCCGCACCCTGACGAAGCGGATCGCCGAAAAGCTGAAGGTGGAGCCGCCGGTGATCTCGGATGCGCCCGCCGCCGCCGACCCCGAGGCCCCGGGCGCCGCCCCGGCCGAGCAGCCGCCGTTCGACCCCGCGAAATACGAATGTGTCCGCGACAGCCGCGCGCTCGCCCGCTGGATCGACCGCATCCGCGAACGCGGCCATGTCGCCGTCGATACCGAGACGACCAGTCTCGACGAGATGGTGGCCGAGCTTGTCGGCATCTCGCTTTGCGTCGATCCGGGCACGGCCTGCTACATTCCCGTAGGCCACAGGCAGGGCGGCGACGACCTCTTCGGGTCCGCCGCCCGCGTCGCGGGGCAGATGCCGCTGGACGAGGCGCTGGCGATGCTGAAGCCGGTGCTGGAGGATGACGCCATCCTCAAGATCGGCCAGAACATGAAATACGATGCCAAGATCTTCGCCCGCCACGGCATCCGCGTCGCTCCGATCGACGACACGATGCTGATGTCCTACGCGATGCATGCGCGGCTGCACGGTCACGGCATGGACTTCCTGTCCGAGAAATACCTTGGCCACGTGCCGATCCCGATCAAGCCGCTTCTGGGGTCGGGCAAGACCGCGATCACCTTCGACCGCGTGGGGATCGATGAGGCGACCGCCTACGCCGCCGAGGATGCCGATGTCACCCTGCGGCTCTGGCAGCGGTTCAAGCCGGACCTGCACCGCGCGCAGGTCACGACCGTTTACGAGACGCTGGAACGCCCGCTGGTGCCGGTGTTGGCCGAGATGGAGATGGCGGGCGTTCTAGTCGATCGCGATACGCTCTCGCGCATGTCGAATGCCTTCGCGCAGAAGATGGCGGCGCTCGAGGACGAGATCCGGACGCTGGCGGGCGAGGGCTTCAACGTGGGCTCCCCCAAGCAATTGGGCGAGATCCTGTTTGACCGGATGGAGGTGCCCGGCGGCACCAAGGGCAAGACCGGCGCCTATGCCACCGGGGCGGATGTGCTGGAGGATATCACCACCTATCAGGACACCCATCCGCAGGCCGCCGAGCTTGCCGCGCGCGTGCTGGACTGGCGGATGCTGTCCAAGCTGAAATCGACCTACACCGATGCGCTGCAAGGCCATATCAACGCCGAGACGGGGCGGGTTCACACCTCCTATTCCATCGCGGGGGCGAACACCGGGCGGCTTGCCTCGACCGACCCGAACCTTCAGAACATCCCCGTCCGTTCCGAGGAAGGCCGCCGCATCCGCGAGGCCTTCGTGGCGCCAAGGGGCAAGGTGATGCTCAGCCTTGACTACAGCCAGATCGAACTGCGCATCCTGGCCCATGTCGCCGACATCCCGGCGCTGAAGAAGGCCTTCCGCGACGGGCTGGACATCCACGCGATGACCGCCTCCGAGATGTTCGGCGTCCCGGTCGAGGGCATGGACCCGATGATCCGCCGGCAGGCAAAGGCCATCAACTTCGGCGTGATCTACGGCATCTCGGGCTTCGGTCTGGCGCGCAACCTGCGTATCCCGCGCGCCGAGGCGCAGGCCTTCATCGACCGCTATTTCGAGCGCTTCCCCGGCATCAAGACCTACATGGACGACACGGTGGAATTCGCCAAGGAACACGGCTACGTCCAGACCCTTTTCGGCCGCAAGATCCACACGCCCGAGATCCGCGCCAAGGGCCCCGCCGCCGGTTTCGCCCGCCGCGCCGCGATCAACGCGCCGATCCAGGGTGCGGCCGCCGACATCATCCGCCGCGCCATGATCCGCATGCCCGCCGCGATCGCCGACCTGCCCGCGAAGATGCTGCTGCAGGTGCATGACGAATTGCTGTTCGAGGTGGACGAGGCCGCGGTGGATGCGACCATCTCCCGCGTGAAGGCGGTGATGGAGGGAGCGGCCGACCCGGCGGTGAAGCTCTCGATCCCGCTTGTCGTGGACGCGGGCAAGGGGGCCAACTGGGCCGAGGCGCATTGAGATGATCGCAGGATGGCCGGAACTGCGCGCGCTGGCTCTCTCGCTAGACCTGCCGGGCGTTAGCGAGGCGACGTCGTGGAACCAGCCGGTGCTCAAGGCGCATGGCAAGCTTTGGACCTGGTGGTCGCCCAAGGTCGATGCCGCGGTCTTCAAGGCCGGGCGCGATGAGGCCGAGATGCTGCACGCGGCCGACCCGGAAACCTTCCTGCTTCATCCCCATTACATCGGCCACGGCCTGATCCTTGTCGCCGCCGGCAGGCTGGACGCCGGCTGGGCGCGGTCGCGGCTCGTCTCGACCTGGACCGCGATGGCGCCGATGCGGGTCTTGAAGGCCTGGCAGGCCCGCTAGGCGAATTTTCGTCCGAAAATTCGTGTCCGGCTTTTGGTGACGGATCGGGGTCAGAACCGCTCCACCCAGGGCCTGACCGCGATTTCCTCGCTCCAGGCTGACCGGGGCTGGTTGACCAGCGCGAGGTAGGTCTCGGCAATCGCGGCGGGGTCGAGCAGGGAGTCGGGTGCGTCAGCGGGCTCCATCCGGCCGGGGTTGCGGATCGCCCCGTCGATGTTGATCCACACGACATGGATGCCCTTCGGGTGCACCTCGCGCGACATCGACTGGGCAAGGCCGCGCTGCGCGAATTTGCCCATGGCGAAGCTCGCGGATTGCGGAAAGCCCTTCACCCCGGCCGAGGCGCCGGTGAAGAGGATCGTGCCGCGGGTGCCGTCCTGCGGCTCGCTTGTCAGCATCGCCCGCGCCGCCGCCTGCCCGACAAGAAAGGCGCCGAAGGCCGTCACCTCCAGCGCGCGACGCACCTCGCCCGCATCCACCTCCGTGATCGGGCCGCGCACGCGGGCGGACGGATTGTAGATCACCACGCGCGGCGGCGCGCCCAGCGAGGCGAAGAGCGCGGTGACGGCGTCAGGATCGGACGCGTCGCAGGCAAGAACCTGTGCGCCGGTCTCTTTCGCAAGGTTTGCGAGCTTGCCCGTGTCGCGGGCGGCCAGCGCGATCCGGTAGCCTGCGGCATGGAACCGTCGGGCGAGGGCGGCCGACAGGCCGG
>JAGWVA010000120.1 GCA_028875855.1 Paracoccaceae bacterium | reverse complement strand
GAGCTGTCGTCCTGCATCAGCGCAAGCCGTCCGTCGCCCACCTGCCACGTCCGCCCCGCCCGCGCGTCGATCAAGGTCAGCGACAGCGCATCGGCCCGGATCGACGAGATGCCCGACAGGACGGGCGTGGCCAGCACGCGGTCCACCTCGGCCAGCACCTCGCCGAGTGACGTGATCGGTTTGCGCGGCAGACCCGCCTCGGTGCCGAAGGACAGGTTGATGTCGCCCTGCGCGTTCCGCCGCAGCGTGACCGCTGCGCCAGACAGCGCCAGTTCATCCGGCTGCAGCCGTCCTTGCAAAAGGTCCATTCGGTTGAACCGCACCCGCATCTCGGGCAGGGTCGCGATCCTTTCGCCCCGCGCATCGACCACCGACAGGTTGGTCAGTTGCACGCGCGGGGCAAGGTTGTCCTGCACCGTCAGTTGCACGCCGCCGATCTTGACCTCGGCCAGACCGTCAAGCTTGCGGTTCACCCGCGCCTCGATCGAGGCCACGACCCAGCCGGGCGCGGGCAAGGGCCGGCCGGTCAACGCCAGAAGGCCCGCCCCCGCGACTGCCATGAGCAGCGCAAGCGACAGGACCATCCAGAGGCCGAACCGGCCCCGACGCCTGATCTCGTTGGCTTGCTCGCTCATCCCACTCCGGCGCCCGATGCTGGCGCGATCTGCCCGTCCTGCCTGCCTTTAACTTTGTTCCAAACCGACTAAAACACCAGTCACAACATCCCATCGCAAGGAAGCGCCCCCATGACCGAAATCGGCGAAACCGCGCCTGACTTCACCCTGCCCCGCGACGGCGGCACAGAGATCACGCTGTCTGCCCTGCGTCCCAAGGCGGTCGTGCTGTATTTCTACCCCAAGGACGACACCCCCGGCTGCACGACCGAGGCGCTGGACTTCACCGCCGCCGCGGCCGAGTTCGAGGCCGCCGGGGCGATCGTCGTCGGCATTTCCAAAGACCCGGTAAAAAAGCACGACAAGTTCGTGGCCAAGCACGCACTCGGCATCGCGCTCGCCTCGGACGAGGCGTCGGACGTCTGCGAACGCTACGGCGTCTGGGTCGAGAAAAGCATGTATGGCAAGACCTATTTCGGCATCGAGCGGGCGACCTTCCTGATCGACGGGGCGGGCCGCATCGCGCGCGTCTGGCGCAAGGTTTCGGTCAAGGGCCACGTGGCCGAGGTGCTGGACGCGGTCCGCACGCTGTGAGCCAGAGCCTGACGGAAAGGGCGGTGGAGGTGCTGACCACCGCCGATGGCCGCGCGAAGACCGCGCTCAGCCTGCGCCATGCCGCGGACTGGGTCGCCTCGCGCGCGCCCGGCGCCACGCCGATGCCCGTGGGCGTGGCTGCCCCGCCGATGCGGCCCGCGCGGCCCGAAAAGCCGGACCTGCTTGCCCCGCGCGACGTGCCGCGCCGCCGCCCCGGCTCGCCCGAGGGGCGGATCGCGCTGCTGCATGCGGTGGCCCATATCGAGCTGAACGCCGTCGATCTGCATTGGGACATCATCGCCCGCTTCGGCCATATCCCGATGCCGCCCGGCTTTTACGACGACTGGGTGAAGGCCGCGGCCGAGGAAAGCAAGCACTTCAACCTCGTCTGCGACTGCCTTGAAAGGCTTGGCAGTTTCTATGGTGCGCTTCTCGCCCACGCGGGTATGTGGCGCGCCGCCGAAGACACGGCCGACGATCTGATGGGCCGCCTTGCCGTGGTGCCGATGGTGCTTGAGGCGCGCGGGCTGGACGTGACGCCCAACATGATCGAGGTCTTCCGCAAGGTGGACGATGCCGCGACCGTGTCGGCGCTCGAGACGATCTACGCCGAGGAAGTGGGCCACGTGGCCTATGGCTCGAAGTGGTTCAACTTTCTTTGCGGGCGCGCCAACGAAGACCCGAAAGAGCGGTTCCACGCCCTCGTGCGGCAGTATTTCCACGGCACGCTGAAGCCCCCCTTCAACACGGAAAAACGGGCCGAGGCGGGCCTGCCGCCGGATTTCTACTGGCCGCTGAGCGAGCGCGAGGAGGTCTGACCCGATCGGCGGGGTTCCGCGCAAATCGCGCTGCACCCCCTTGGGCGCGCGGTCAGGCGGCGCCAAAACGGTTGCCCTACCCGTCCCCCGCTGTCTATTCCAAGGACAGCCCGTCGGGGCTTGTCGCGCAGGGCGCGGCACTCTGGACAAAATGGGACGGACAGCCATTGACCGGAAGACTGACGCATCGCCTCAACGCGGCGCTTGACCGCGTGCTCCCCGAACAGCGCCTGTTCCTGCGCTCGGACACCGACACGCGCTTCGTGCGGCTTTCCCCGCTGACGCAGGCAACCATTCTGGGGGTTTCGGCCCTTGTCGTCGCCTGGACCATCCTCGCCACGGCGGTTCTGGTGGTCGATCAGCTCGGCGCGTCCAGCGCGCAGACGCAGATGCTCCAGGATCAGGCCACCTACGAGGCGCGGCTGAATGCGCTGTCGCACGAACGCGACCTGCGCGCGCAAGAGGCGGTGAGCGCGCAGAAACGGTTCAACACCGCGCTCGATCAGGTCTCGGCGATGCAGTCGCAGCTTCTGGCGTCGGAAGACCACCGCAAGGAGCTTGAGACCGGCATCGACGTGATCCAGAACACGCTCCGCCGCACGATCAAGGAGCGCGACGAGGCCCGCGCCCAGATCGCCGCGCTGAAGACCTCGCTGGCGAAGGCCACCGGCGCCGACCACACGGTCGCGGGCCGGGCCGAGGATGTGGCCGCGACGCTGGACATCCTGTCCTCGCAGCTGGCCCAGACCGCGAATGCCCGCGACAGCGCCAAGCGCGACGAGGCGATGGCCAACGCCGCCGCCGACCGCGCCGAGATGAACAGGCGCCTGCTGCAACAGCGCGACAACCTGATCTTCACGCGACTGGAAAAGGCGGTTTCCACCTCGATGAAACCGCTCGAGTCGATCTTCAAGCACGTCGGCATCGATCCCAAGCGGGTTCTGGCCGAGATCCAGACCGGGATCGCGGGCAATGGCGCGGCCTTCCAGCCGCTCTCCGTGCCCGCCGACAACCGGCAGGGCAGCCTCGAGATCGAGCGCGCCAACGGGGTGCTGAAAAGCCTGCGCGACCTGAACACCTACCAGACCGCCGAACGCAGCCTGCCGATCGGGCTGCCGCTCAAGACGCACTTCGTCTATACCTCGCCCTTCGGCTACCGAAAGGACCCGTTCACCGGGCAAAGCGATTTCCATCCCGGCCAGGACATGGGCGCGGCCTACGGGACGCCCATTTATTCGACTTCGGACGGCGTCGTCGTGATGGCGCAGTGGTATTACGGCTACGGCCGCGCGGTGATGATCCAGGATGCCTTCGGCCTGAAGACGCTCTATGGGCATATGTCCCAAATCCGCGTGCATCAGGGCCAAAGGGTATCGCGCGGAGACCGGATCGGTGATATGGGCTCCTCTGGACGTTCGACAGGCACGCATCTTCACTACGAGATCCGGGTCGCAGACAAACCCGTCAACCCCATGAAATATATCAAGGCAGCGACAAATGTTTTCTAAAAGCAGGATCAACGAACCCGGGCCGAAGCAAGCCGGCGAGGCCGAAAAGCCCGTGACCGAGACCGCCGCGACCCCGGCCCGCGCGAGCGACTTCACGCCGTCCACCGGCAAGGCCAAGCCTGCGCCTTCGGTCCTGTCCTCCGATCTGACCGTCGTCGGCAACGTGCGCACCTCGGGTGACGTGCAGGTCGAAGGCGTCGTCGAAGGCGACATCCGCGCCCATCTGCTGACCGTCGGCGAAGGCGCGACCATCCGCGGCGAGATCGTCGCCGATGATATTGTCGTCCACGGCCGCGTGGTCGGTCGCGTGCGCGGGCTGAAGGTGCGCCTGACCTCGACCGCCCGGGTCGAAGGCGACATCATCCACAAGACCATCGCCATCGAAAGCGGCGCGCATTTCGAAGGCTCGGTCCAGCGGCAGGAAGACCCGCTGTCCACCGGCACGAAGGCGATCCCCGCCCCGCAACCGCAGGCGGCTGCCAAACCCGCCTCAGCCTGAGGCGCCTGTCAGAATCGTCAAGGGGCACCGTCGCGGCGGTGCCCTTTTTCATGTCCGGGGGGTCGTCTCCGTCCCACCCAGCCAGACGGCCTGCACCTCGAAGGCATCGGACAGCCAGACAAGATCCGCCCGCGCGCCCAGGGCAAGGTGGCCGCGCGTCGCCCCGATCCCGAGACAGGCAGCGGGCGTCGCCGTCGCGGCCGCCAGCGCCGTCT
>JAGWVA010000008.1 GCA_028875855.1 Paracoccaceae bacterium | reverse complement strand
GGCGGCATGGTCCAGCTCGACACGCTGGGCGGCTGCAAGTTCAACGCCATGGTCAAGGACGGCAAGCTCGAGATCATGGACGGCAAGGGCGATGTCGCCACCGTCACGATCGCCGACGTGATGCAGTCGAACGGCGTCATCCACGTCATCGACACCGTGCTGCTGCCCTGATCGCCGAACCGGCACGGTTAACTGTCCCCAAGCACCGATCCGTGCCGCCGGGCCGTCCCTTCGGGGCGGCCTTTCTTCTTGCGCGGCGCGCAGGCGAAGGTTCCTCTGCCCTGCGCGATGTGCCGAAGGCGGTCTGCAGGCCGCGCTTCCCGCAAGGCTCGGCGCGCACAGCGCTGTCCGGCATCCGGCGCGGACCACGAGGTCTATCTTTCCTGCAAGGACTCCGACGTGACACGGGCCAGCGGCGAAAGAAGATAGTCGATCGCGCGACGCGTTCCGGTCTGTATTTCCACACTGACCGTCATGCCAGACGAAAGGGAAACCTTGGTGCCTTGAATATCCATCGCCTGCGCATCGAGGGCGATCTCGACCGGAAACACGAAGCTCTGCGGCAAGCCGGGCGCGCTTGCGGAGCCAAGGCCGTTGCCACTGAGCGTGGCAGTCGCGCTTGCCTGCTCGCGCTTGGCATCCTCCTCGTCGATGGCCTGGGTGGCAATCTGCCTGACCTTGCCATGAAGCGTGCCGAAACGGGTGAAGGGAAAGGCATCGACCTTGACGATTGCACTCTGCCCCAGCCGGATGAAGCCGATATCGTCGTTCTTCACCAGAGCAACGACCCGGAGGCTGCTTCCTTCCGGACTGATGAGCATGAGCTGCTGGCCGGTCGTCACCACCTGTCCTAGGGTGGTCACGGCGAGTTCCTGAACGACCCCGTCGATCGGGCTCGTCAGCGTGAGCCGCGCAAGCTTGTTTTCGGCCTTCACCAACTGCTCGTGCGCGTCGTCCGCTTTCGACAGCACCTCGGCCAGCCGGGTCTGGTTGTCATCGAGGAAATGTGCGACGAGCTTCTGCCGCTCGACGCCAAGTTCGGAGAGCGCGGCCGCGGTCTCTGCAAGCTGACCCCTCGCATCGGCCAAGCTCGCCTGCGTTTTGCCGAGGCTCTCCTCTGCATCGAAGAGGCTTACCTTCGAGCCCACCTGCAACTTCACGGTGGACTGCCACATCGCGACGCGCGCCTTTAGCGTCTCGATCAGGCCGTTCTCGACCGCAATGCTGTTCTGAAGCTTCTCTTTCGTTGCGTCCTTTTCGGCGATCTGGCGCGTGAGGGCGTCAAGATCACCGTTCAGCTGCGCGATATCTGCGGCCAGAACCGCGGCTTCCCGATCCTGGAATTCCCGCGGAATGTCGGCGCTCCAGGACGGCGAGATCTCCGGAACATGCACCGTCGCGGCACTCTCTGCGGACAGCGCGATGCTCCGCGCGGCGACGATTGCGGCTTGCCGGCGGATCGCCTCGGCGCGCAGCGAGCGGTAGAGGTTCGATGCCGTGGCAAGATCCGCGCGCGCCTCGGTCGGATCGAGCGCTACAAGCACGTCGCCGACTTTGACATGACTGCCATTTCTCACGTTGATGGTGCTGACGCGCCCGTCGTCGCGAGGCTGGATGAGACGCTCCTGCGCGATGGCTTCCAGCTTGCCGGGGGCCGTGGCCGAGATGTCGAGCCGGCCGAAATAGGCCCAGGCCAGGGCCACAACAACGAAGAGGCAGAGAACAAGGGTCAGCGCAACCGCCCAGATCGCCGGCGGTGTCTCGAGGATCTCGATGGCGGCGGGCAGGAATTCGCGATCTCGGCGAGACAGCGTCGGCCTTTGGACCGGGCCCGTGGCGGGCGTCGGATCTTCACGCCGCGTGCGAAACCGCATTGTGGTCCTCCTTCGTCATTCGCGCGCCTGATCGGATTGCAGCGCCCAGAGACGCGCATAAAGACCGCCTTCCCGCGCCAACAGCGCCTCGTGGCTACCCTCCTCGACGATCCGGCCATTGGCCATGCCGACAATCCGGTTGCAGGGCCGTACCGCGGCCAGGCGGTGGGCAATGATGATCACGGTTCGTCCCCGAACAATGGCGCGCATGTTGTCCTGGATGATCCGCTCGCTTTCGTAATCGAGGGCAGAGGTCGCCTCGTCCAGGATCAGGATGCGCGGATTGGTGGCGAGCGCCCGCGCGATCGCAATCCTCTGGCGCTGACCGCCAGAGAGGTTCGCGCCCCGTTCCTCCACCAGCGTGTCGTAGCCCTGCGGGAGCCTCGCGATGAACTCGTCTGCCCCGGCGAGCCGAGCGACCTGCATCACCTGGTCCCTCGGCATGGCCGGATCGGCCAGCGCGATGTTGTCGTGGATGCTGCGGTTGAAGAGCAGGTTCTCCTGCAGCACGACGCCGATCTGACGCCTGAGCCAGCCGGGATCGACCTGCGCGATGTCGGCGCCATCGAGAAGGACCTGCCCCTGCTCGGGGCTGTAGAGCCTCTGCACGAGGCGCGTGAGGGTCGACTTGCCGGACCCCGAGGCCCCGACGATCCCGATCACTTCGCCCGCGCGGATCGACAGATTGATGTCGCTCAGGACCTCCTGCCCGCCCGGCCGGTAGCGGAAGGTGACACCCTTGAACTCGATCTGGCCGCGAGGCGGTGGAAGCGTCAGGGGCCCTGCCGGCGCCGGCTCGACCGGGCTGTTCAGGATGTCGCCCAGACGCGCCACCGACACCTGGACCTGCTGGAAATCCTGCCAGAGCTGCGACAGGCGCAGGATCGGTTGGACGACCTGGCCCGCGATCATGTTGAAGGCGATGAGTTCGCCCACGGTCATCTGACTGTTCATCACGGCTTGCGCGCCGATGAAGAGGATGAGCCCCGTCGAGACCTTGCTGACATACTGGATCGAATTTTGCCCGAGGCTGCCGAGCATGGTCGCATCGAAGGAGGTGCGGACATAGGCCGCAAGCCGCTCTTCCCATTGCGCCTGCATCATCGGCTCGACGCTTGACGCCTTGAGGGTCTGGGCGCCGACAATGGATTCGACGAGGAACTGCTGCGACTGGGCGCCCCGGTTGAACCGCTCCTTGATCTGCTCGCGCAGGATCGGCCGGAGCACGGTCGCGATGACGACGTAAACCGGGATCGAGCAGATCACGACAAGCGTGAGCGTGGGCGAATAGAGAAAGAGGACGGCGATGAAGATGATGGTAAACAGCAGATCGATCACCGCCGTGAGCCCCTGGCCGGTGAGAAAGCTGCGGATCGTCTCGAGCTCGCGGACCCGTGCCACCGT
Source organism: Paracoccaceae bacterium (assembly GCA_028875855.1). GTDB lineage: Bacteria > Pseudomonadota > Alphaproteobacteria > Rhodobacterales > Rhodobacteraceae > Solirhodobacter. Next base: position 69,933 of record JAGWVA010000008.1, on the reverse strand, counting down.
CTGCCCCGCGGGACGCGACTCGAAATAGGCCAGCGGCAGGCGGAAAAGATGGTGGAAGAGTCGTCGGCCCAGCTCCACGTCGATCCTGTTGGTCGTGTGGTTGAGGATGTAGCTCCGCATGTATTGCAGAACGCTTTCGAAGAGTCCGAGCGTCACAAGCCCGGTGACCAGCACCACGAGCGTTGACATCCCTTTGTGGACCAGCACCTTGTCGATGACGAGCTGAAAGAAGAGCGGCGTCACCAGGGCGAAGACCTGAAGGAAGAGGGTTGCGATCAGCACGGTGGCGAGCGGACGCCGATAGCGGTAGATCGACGGCAGAAACCAGGAAAAGCCGAAGGTGTCAGGATTGATGCCGGGCCCGCCGATGCGGCGCCCTACCAGCAGAACCTCTGGCGTGCCCTCGCTCCAGAACTCCCCGGGCGTGGTTTCCCGCGCCGTCCGGGAGACGGGATCCACGACGCGGACCACACCCTTTCCGGCGCCGTTGGTGAGAAGTGCGAAGTCCCCGGCGGCGGTCTTGATGATGGCGGGTAGCGGCAGATTGAGCAAGGCACGCGGGCGTGGGAGACGCGCGCGCCGCGCCTTCAGGCCCAGTCGCGGTGCTGCACGCAGAAGGTCCTCGGGCGCGGCCCGATGCCCGCCAAGGGCGAGGTCGTGGGCCATTTGCGCCGGGTCGGCGGCAATTCGGTAATAGGCGGCAATCATCGCGAGCGCGACGAGCCCCGCATCGACCGCCGCACGTCCGCCGGCCTCGGCGCAAATGTCCTCGGACTGCGCAGGCTTGGACGGTTCGGGCCCAACACTCCCTGCACCCTTGACCAGATACACTCTTTCCCCCAGGCAGAATTCGGTTGGCCCCGCCCTGCGGCGGGGCCCCATGATCAAGCGAGATCAGGCAAAGCTGTGCGCGTTCCCCGTGGCTGTGGACAGCGTGTTCCTGTTCAGCGTCGCCGTGGCCAGCGCGCCGACATTGCTCGCACCGAGCGAGGAGGCGAAGCTGCTCTCGAACCCGAAGTCGGACCGCAGGATCGACGGGTCGTAGGCGCTGCCCGTCGCTGGGCCGGAATTCCCTTCGGGCATCGACACCATCCCCTGGCTCAGGGCCGAGCCGATCAGATCCCCGGTGCTCGGGCCAAGCAGATCGGCGAGCGAGCCCGGAGCCTGACGGCTCTGGTGGTCATAGAGCGCCCGGATCCCCGCCACGTCGTTTCGGTCGAGCTTCCGGTTCGCTCCCGTCGCGGCATAGTTCATGACGGAGGCCGGGTCGGAATCGTCGGCCAGCCCGAGGGCGTGGCCGATCTCGTGCAGGAGCACCTGCTCGAACGTCGCCTGCGTTCCAGCATAGATACCGGCTGCGCGCCCGTAGGAGGTGAGCGCAGTCTCGGACGGGTCCTCGACGCGGATGACGGTCCCGGCATTCATACGCCCGTCGGTCGAGCTGTAGCTCGTGTAGCCCAGAACCCCGGACGTCTGCGTGTCGAAGGAACCGTACCCGAGACGGATATCCGCCTGCGTTCCGTCGGCGACCTGCACGAAAGTCAGCCCCGAAACCTTGGCCCAGGCGGCAAACGCCCCTTTCACAGCGGCAAGCTCGGACGTTCCCATGAATCCGCTGAACACACCGGCGTCCGGGCCGGACGCATCCGCAAGGCTCCAGGTGATCACCTTCGATCCCCAGACGGCGCCTTCGCTTTGTGGGACCCTTGAGCCCGCACCACCGCCGTAGGCAGCCCTGGCCTCGGCGAAGCCCTGATCGGCCGCAGCAGCTCCGATCACGTCGGCGGTCGCAAGCGCCTGGTCGGCAACGATGTTGTCGCCGCTCGCGAAGGCCTGGGAACCGGTCAGGTCGAACGAGCCCGACTGGTAGGTGACGGTGTTGCCGGTGCCCGAAACCGTGTCGCCCGTGTGGGTTCCGCCGAAGATGATCGTGCTGTTGGTCGCCGTGACCGTGTCGTTGGTCCCGCTGATCTGAAGCTTATCCCCGGAGCCCGCGTTGATCGCATCGCTGCTGCCCCGGATCGTGGTGGTCAGCCCCCCGTCGATGGTGAGCGTTGCGCTGTTCACGATCGCAAGGTCATTCGTCCCCTCGATCTTCATGGAGTCGCCCGAAGCGGCGGTGAACGTGCCCGATTTGGCCATGATGTCGGTTCCGGTCGACCCCGCGCCGATCGTGACGTTGGCACCCGCGGGCGAACGCAGGATGTCGTTTGAACCGTTGATCGTCAGGCTTCCGGTCGAGTCGTCCTGGATATCGTTGCCGCTCCCATTGATCGTCGCCGACGTTACGGTATTCGACAAGGTGATCGGAACGTTGCTGAGGCTCGCGACATCGCCGCCATTGTAGATCTGCGCCGAAAGCACGGCGCCCGTGTTGGCGTCCAGTTGATCGCTTTCCAGCTCGTTGCCCGAAGCGTCGAAGGTGATGACGTCGACTTTCTGTCCGAGCTCATTGTAGGAGACGGCCGATTTTTCGGCTCCGGTGCTCGTGGTCAGCACGACCTGGTGGCTCAACTGGCCCGTCGCCGGGTTGTACCAGCTTTCCGTGGTCGTCCCGGCCGTGGCATTGACGCTCGTGATCTCGTTGGGCGCGGCCGCGGATTGTGCCTGGCCGAACAGGTCCGTGGTGCTGGACGGGTTCGCGATCTGCGAGAGATAGAGCGCAAGCGTCGGAAAGCCGATCGCCTTACTGTTGATCTCGGTCGTCCAGTAGGTGAGCTCCTTGTAGGTCGGGGCTCGATCGAAGGCATTCTGATACATGGTGTCGATCTTGTCCCGGATGCTGGAAAGGCCGTTCACCGTCGCAAACTCCTGCGAGCCGAGCAGCATGGTCGCAATGCTTCCGGTGTTGAGGCCCTTCGAGTCGACATACTGCAGCCAGGTCTGGCTTTCGGCAGCGTTCATCGTGCGTCCAAGGACGACCTTGTAGAGCGCCTGAACCTCGGAAAGATCTTCCGCCTCTTGCGCGGTACTGATCGCAAGCTTGGTCTCGGTCGAGCCGATCCAGAGGTCGACGTGATCGACCGAGTTGGTGTCGATCAGGTGATTGGCGCGCAACAGAACCGTGCCGGAGCCGTCTTCCTGCGTCCAGGAGTAGCTTCCTGAACCATCGGCGCTGACAAGCGTCGTTTCCAGCACGTTCACGCTGCCGGTCGCACTTTCATAGGCGATCCTGGTGATGCGCCCGTTGGCCGATACCGTCTTCACCGTCTTGGACTGGGTCGTCCCGTCCGCATTGATGAACGTGTCCGTGATCGTCTCGAGACCGCTCGAGGCCGTGCTGTCGGTCTCGGTGACATCCGTCTTTCCATCGCCGTTCACATCCCAGCTCGTGGTGACGGTCTTCGCGTCGGCGCTTGTCGTGACGACCCTGTTGAAGATGAGATGGTTGCTTGCGTCCTTTGCCGTGGTCGTCTTCGTCGTCGAACCATCGTTGTTGAAGACGAAGCCAACCGACGCGGTCTCGAGGGCGGAACCGCTTCCCGAGGTCGTGGTGCTCGCCGACAGGCCATTCTCGGGCGTCGTGGTCACCAGCTTGTGGATCTGGTTGCCGGACTGATCGGTGTCGATGATCGTCTCGGTCTGACTGCCGTCTGCATTCAGGACCGTCGTATCCGAGCGCGTCTCGTCGATGATCCCGTCGCCGTTGGTGTCGAACTGGGTCGTCTTGGTGAACCCATTGGCCGAAACGACGGTCGTGATCGTATTGAGCAGGTTGGTGCCGTCGGTATGGCGCGTGACCGTCGTCACGTTCCCGTTGGCAGCCGTCGTCCGGGATATCGACAGGTCCGTCTCGACCCGCTGGACCAGCTTGTCCGTCTCGGTGAAGGTCTTGCCATCGGCGCTGAGAGTCGAGGTCAACGCCTCGCCGACGCTCCCGTCGCCGTTCAGGTTGGTCGCGGTCTCGGTGGTGCTGTTGTCGAGATTGGTGGTCCTGATATCGACCCGGTCGTAGGTGCCGGTTCCCTGCGTATCGACCTCGGTCGTAACCGACAAGCCACGACGTTCTTCGATCACCACGCCCGTGTCGGTCGCAGTGCCAACCGTCTCGGCGTCCGTCGTCGTCGTCGAGCCGTCCGAGTTGATCAGTGTCGTTTTGGTCGCGTTATGAGCGATCGAATCCTGGCCGTTCATGCCGGTCTCGGTCACGGTCTTCGACAGACCGTTGGCCGCGCTCACGGTCTTCACCGTGACGGTTTCGGCGTAACCCCCGGTGATCGTGTCGAGCGTGCCCGAGATCGTGTCGGTGAAGGTGGTCGTCTGAGACGCATCGGTCTGAGAATAGCCCGTGACCGTCTTTTCGGTCTCGTCTGTCGTCCCGTCGCCATTCTGATCGAATGTCTCGGTCGTCGTCAGTCCGTTTGCGGTCTTCGTGACGGTCGTGGCGGCAACCTTGCCGCCGGTTGCGTTGTAGAAGATCGTCTGATCCGTCACTGTCCCGGTCGAGGCTTCGGTGATCGTCTCCGTCGAGCTCGAGGCGACCGCGGCATAGCTGTTGCTCTGGATCGTCGTCTTCATCGCTTCGGCGTTGACGGTCGTCACGGTCTTTTGCCGTACCGTTCCATCCGAACTCGATGAGGTCGCGGTCGTGACCCTGGTTCCGTTGGCGTTGTAGACGATGGTCGATGCACTGGTCCCGATCGTTGTCGTCCCGAGCTTCTTGATCGAGTTCGTGCTTGTGCCGTTCGCGGAGGTCGTCGTCACCGAGCTGTCGTAGAGTGTCCCGCCCGTCGTGCTGCCAGCCGTCGCCATGGCCCCGAGGTAGTGCGAGACGGTCTCGGTCCGGCTGCCATCCGCGTTGATGACCGTGACGTCCGTGGTCGTGCTGTCCCAGGTGCCGTCCCCGTTCCGGTCGGTCTGCGACGTCACCGACAGACCGTTGGCCGAGGTGGACGAATAGGTTCCGGAGCTTTCGCTGCCATCCTGGTTGTAGTGGACGTCAGATACCGTCGCGTTGCCGTTGGTTTGGGTTGCCCAGGTGCGGATTTCGTCAAAGTAGGCGTCGCCGGTCGAGTCGGTCTTCACGGTGCCGCTCAGGCCGTTCGCCGCCGTCGTCGTGATCGACTGGTTGCGCAAAGTCCCGGTCGTGAGGTTGGTCGTGGTCAGCGTTTCGGTGGTCCCGCCGTCGCTATTGATGGTCTTCTGGTAGGCGATTTCGACGTCATTGACTTCAGGCGTGCCCGCAGCGCTCTCCTGTATCTCGGTGTCGCGGCTCAGCCCGTTCGCCGAAGTCTTCGTAGCGGTCGACGTGATCACCGCGCCGCTCTCGTCGTTTCGGGTAACGGTTTCGGTCCGCGATCCGTCGGCATTCAGAACCGTCACGTCCGTTGTCGTGAAGTCGACCTTGCCGTCTTCGTTCCTGGTCGTCGTGACCGAGAGGCCGTTTCCGCTTGTCTTGGTCACGGTCTGGCCGAATTGCAGACCATTCTTGGCCGTGTCGGTCACCGTATCCGTCCGCGATCCGTCGGCATTCAGGACGGTGACATCGGCAACCCTCTTGTCGACATGGCCATCGAGCTGCACGGTCGTCGTCGTCGACAGGCCGGTCGCGCTGGTCGTGGTGATCGTCTGATGGACCAGGGTCCCCGGCGCCCCGGACACGCCGTTGGGCTCGTAGGTATTCACCGTATCGACGGTCGAGCCATTCGCCTGCTCGGCGATCGTCTCGATCTGATCGATCTGTCCGTCCCCGTTGAAGTCGCTGGTGATCGTCTTCGTCTGCCGGTCTGCGCTCGTGGCCGTCACGATCCGGCTTTCGAGCGTTCCACCCGAGCTCTTCGTCGTGACGGTCTCCGTCCGGCTGTTGTCGGCATTGACCACCGTCGAGTCGTCGATGGAAATCGCATTGCCCCCGACATTCGTCGTCGTCGCGATATCGAGCCCATCCGCCGAGGTCGTCCTTGTCGTCGTATCGAAGACCGTCCCGTTGTTGGCCGCATGGGTCGTCGTGACCACCGTGCCGCCACCGCTTTGGTTCGCCTTCACCTCTTTCGTCGTCTCATCGATCTTGCCATCGACGTTGCTGGTGACGGTCGAGGTCATGCCGTCAGCGCTGGTCGTCGTGATGGTCCTGGCGATCTGTGCGCCTCCCATCGTGTAGGTCGTATCGGTTTCGGTGACCGACTTGTCCGTCGTGCTGACGCTCACGGTGTCCACTTCATTGAACACGTCGTTGCCGCTTGTCTGCGTCCCGGTCGTGTCGATCTTGGTCGTACGCGTGATGCCGTCGGCGGCCCGGATCGTGATAGTCTGATCCAGGAATGTGCCGGCGGTGCTCTTGTCGGTCACGGTCTCGGTGCGGGTGCCAGAGGCGTCCACCGTGGTGATGTCGGTCGTCGTTCTGTCGAAGGTCGGCGTGGTGGCGTTCCCCGCCGAGTTGTTGTCGATCTGCGTCACTTTCGTCAGCCCGTCCTGGCTGACGAACGAAACGGTCGCGTCGATGAAGGCACCGCTTTGCGACGTATCCACCGTCTTCATGACCGTGCCTGTCACCCCGGCGACGACCGACGAGGTGGCGTTGCCCGTAATCGTCGTCGCCGTCGTCAGATCCGTCGTGCCGTTGCCGTCGATATCCTTCGTCACCGTCTTCGACGTGCTGTCGGCAGAGATCACCGTCGTCATCGCGTCGCGCTTCGAGCCGTCCTGGTTGGTGTCGGTCACGGTGGTCGTGCGCGCGCCGGTGGTCCCATTCACGGTCGTCGTTGTCATCGTGGTCAGGTCGAACGTGCCATTGCCGTCGAGGTCCTGCTGCTCGACCTGGGTGAGCCCGCCGTTGCTCGGGGTGGTCACGACCTGATGCTTCTTCGAGCCGTCCGGATTGAGATCGGTGAGGGACACCGTGGTGAGCCCGCCCGTTGTCGTATCGACTTCCTTTTGCGTCAGCACATCGACGCCGCTGCTGATCGCCCCGTTCATGTCCCGCGAGATCGTCGCCGTGGTGGTTCCGCCGCTTGTGGTGGTCGCCGTCACAGTCTGGTCGAGCAGCACCCCGCCCTTCGTCTCGTCGGTGATCGTCTGCGTCGTGGTGGTGCCGCTTGTCGTTGTCGCGATGGTCTGAATCTTGTCGATCTGCCCGTCGCCATTCAGATCGTAGTCGATGGTCTCGCTCGATCCATCCGCGCTTGTGGTCGAGGTCGTTTCCGTCGTGAGGCTTCCGGCAGAGTTCAGCGCCTTGTTGTCGACCGTCACGGCCCCCGTCGTCGCATTTTTCGTCGTGGTGGTGGTTACCGCATATTCCGCGGACCCGGTCGCGAATTGCACGGTCGCGACCGTCCCGGTCCCTCCGCCGCTCTTGGTGTAGGTCGTCTCCCCGCCAATCACCGTCCCGTCCGACAGCGTCTGCGTATTGTCGTTCTCGGTCAGGTTGATCGAAGTGATGCCGGCCTGTGCCAGCGTTTCCACGCTGGTCGTGCCATCCGCATTCGTCACCAGCAGCTTGAACAGGCCGAAGTCGGCATCGCCCGCATCGAGCTTGCCGTCGTGGTTCGTGTCGAACACGTCCTTGAGCGCCTGCATGTCCGAGGTCGCGGTCGGATCCCAATCGGTAAAGACGAACTGGTTCGTCTGCGTCAGCGCATTGCTGTTCGTCGGATCGACGAACAGGACCGCGTTCCCCGCCCCGGCCCAAGCCGTCCGGCTCTTGTAGCCGTCACCCTTCGTGTCTTCGAACACATTCGACGAAGACAGCTTGGTGATGTTGATCCCGCTTCCCTTCAGGTCGAGGACGACGGGCTGAGGACCTTAGTGCCCGGGATCGCCGCCCAACCCGCCGTTGTCATCGCCGGCACGTCCGCTATCCCGGTCATCGGGGCTGCCACTGCTGTTCGGTCCACCGGTGCCCCCCGCTGCACTGTCGTTATCGCCGGAACCGCGCCCGCCACTAGGATCACCGGCGGTCTGCGCCGATCCGTCGCCGTCCTGTGGTCCTCCGCCGCTCTGCCGATCTCCGTCTTGCCCATCGGAATGGTCTTCCATGTTGGACGTGTACCGCGAAAGCTCATTCGCGGGCACTTGCGACGGCGTGGAGTTGACGGAAGAGCCGACGGGAAGAACCTTTTCGTTAAGTAAGCTTCTTGGATCTGTGGGATCAGCAGGGCGACCCATGTTGTCCTTGCCGGCCGCAGGATAACCAGGAGGATCGTTTTCGTTGAGTAAGCTTCTTGGGTCTGTGGGATCGACAGGGCGACCCATGTTGTCTTTAGGATAAAAATCAAGTTGAGGCCCAGAACGATGCAGCGCCATAAGCGCCTCATCCAGGACTTGCACATCCAGACGCGTGGGGACGTCTCCGGGCTGCGGCGCATCCAGCCCCGCGTTTCCAACACCAAGACCTTGGGTCCATCCAGCGCCATCCCAAGTAAGCTGAGGCGCCACGTAAGGGAATTGCGGAAATTCAGTCAATGTGTTGAGCAAGGTTCTTGGAGTCATGTCGAGAGCGCCGTCCATAAGATTCATGGCACCATCCACTGCGTCTTTTCCAAGAACTCCCCCGGCTAACGCACCCAAAAGGCCGCCAAAGATTGTTCCATACCCTGGCATTTCCAAACCAGCAGCTTCACCAGCTAACCAGCCTTCAACCACCCCGCCGAAGCGCGAACCAATAGCCGCCGTTGCCCATCCAAATCCAAATTCGGCGACACCATGTGCCCCACCTGCAATGCCACCGGCGGCGGCACCATTCAAACCGTTCGACTCGTAGCCCTGCCTTGCCGCATCAAGTGCTTCAGAACCAATTAGCACACCCCCCGCCAACTTGGAAAATGTCTCACCAATTGCTTCGGAAATCTCCCTGGCTTCGTCCGACCCATAAACGACGCCCGCCGCCTTAAAGGCAGCATTGTTTGACTCGGCTACAACCCCGGTTATCGTGTTTGCGCCATCCAATGCAGAATTTTCACCGTCGACATCTTTATTCTCCTGACTCACACCAGTAACTACTGCGTTGTCTATCCCTGCCGACCAAGCAACTCTACCGCCGCTTCATAGGTCTATTTCCACACTGCCAACCCGGCCGCTATCATCGCCGTTATCCGGAAACCGTCTGCCTGCCAAAATCGACGCCAGTCATTTCAGATCTGACTTCATCGGCGTGAGACGCGGAATTATGGCAAGGACGGGGCCTCACTTGCCAACTCCTGGTGACTTGCGGAATATTTTGGCGAACCTCCACGCATCTGCTGCCTGTGGCGTCTGATTGCCGCCGACATCTCATGGAACTGATGGGCCGAGTACTCCAGGTTCGTCAGAAGCAAACGCCCCCCGCGATGCCTTACAAAGAGATGGGCGATACGCACCCGGACATAGACGTCTAAGACTCTGACATCTTCAATATCAGAGTAGCGGATACATATTTCGCGCGCGAGGTTGCGATATGTAAAGCCGTCGGCTGCGAATGAAACCTCACTCTTGCCCAGGCGAACCGACAAGTAAGCGACCGTTATGGCGGAAAGGGCCAGCATAAATAGCAACCCAGTCACCGTCATATGCGTTGAGGATGTATCGTGCTTCAGGACGGCTGGCGCTTCGTGGGTAACTAGTCGGAAGAGGATGTATGCCATGAACAGGAACGTCGCGGTCATGACAAAGCGTTTCCAGAGCGTCGGGCGGAAGATTTCATTGCCTTCGGAATCTGCTTCGCTTTTCATCATACGTCTTTCGCCACACGAGAGAAGATTGGCCAAGTGTTCACTTGGCGCCAGGCATCATGTTCCGATCGGGATTCCGTTCTGACGCCCAATCCTTTTTGAAAAGCCGAAAGACTCACCCGGCTCCTCTTGGATTTCTTGTTCGTCAGTGATTCACATATCGCCGATCGACTGTTTACAAAGCAAATGTGAGCTTTCTTTCCGGGATCAACTCTGTGTGATTTTCGGCATCCTGCGCCCGCCACTGGCACGGGGCGCTGCTCCGATCCTCCCGGAACGCGCAAGGCGTCGTCTTGATCTCCATATTGCGGCTTTATTGGCGCACGAAATGCTGCCTGCCGCGGATGCCGGCCGTTGGGGCGTGCCACCCGGCGCGCGGTGTCGGCTCCGCGGCACCGGACGTTTCTTCACCGCTTGACTGCAAGCGCCGCCTCGCATACCTGTCGCTGCGACGCGGGTGTAGCTCAATGGTAGAGCAGAAGCTTCCCAAGCTTACGACGAGGGTTCGATTCCCTTCACCCGCTCCAAAATTCCAGACACATCGCTGATCTGTCGCAAGACGACCGCAGGACCCGCGTGTCGCCACGGGACCTCTGGGCCATTGCCCCTGACCGGCAGATGCGCCAATGTCGGCGCCGGACCATGACCCGGCCTTATCACGGCGGGTGCGGGTCAGACGATGGAAGGAATGAGGATGCATGTCCTTGTTGTCGATGACGACGTCATCATGTGTGCCGTCATCGACGAACTGCTCCGCTCGCTGGGGCTGCGCAATCTCACGATCACCCATTCCGGTCCCGAAGCGCTTGACGCGATCGGGTCGGCGGCGATTCCGTTCGACTGTTTCATCGTCGATCTGCTCATGCCCGGGATGCACGGGGACGAGCTGTGCCGGTCGATCCGGGCGATCGGCAAATATGCCCAAAGCCCCATCGTCGTCCTGACCGCGCTGACCGACCTGTCGTCGATCGAGCAGGCCTTCACCGCCGGCGCGCTGGATTTTCAGACAAAGCCCATCAATCGCAAGCGCTTCCGGCAGAAGATGCTGGAGATCAGCCACCTGCTGTCCGGCCGGCTCACCCTTGGCCCGCCGATTGCGCCCGAGATGCGCCGCGAACTTCCGCCTCAGGTCATCGACCGGATGGCCTTCGAGAATTACGTCAAACGTCTTGGCCTGCTGGGCGAACTTCACCGCTGCGTGTTCGCCGTCAAGGTCGTGGCGCTCAGGGACGACCGCCCGTTACCCGATCCCGCCCTCGCCGAAGAGCGGCTGGCCGAGATCGGCCATGCCCTCTGTTCGGGTCTGAGCGCGCAGGACGTCCTGATGGCCTATGCGGGCGACGGCCTCTTCCTGTGCGCCGGCAGGCCGTCGGATCAGGCAGGCATGGATCAGGCGGCGGCCGAGATCAACGCCCGCCTGCTGGCGCTTTCCGCGCCCGGGGAAGCCGTCTTCCGGGCCTGGGCCGGCAAGACGATCCGGGTCGGCAACGTGCGTTCCGAACGCACCGCAAAGCGCCCGATGGAGCTTGCGATCCGAAGCGCGTCGGACCGGTTCGAGGCGGACTGGACCTGACGCGGCGGGGCGGGTCGCGCCCCACGCAAGAGAGGGTCACACTGGGTCCTGCGACGCCCCCGACGGGCAGGCCTCGGCCGCGACGATCGCAGCCATTTCCGACAGGTATTCGTCCAGCAGGAACGCCAGCGTCAGCGGCATGGGCCCGGGCGTGGCCCGGCCCAGATGGTCGGACAGCCCCTGATCGAGCGTCTGCGCCAGTTTGCCCAGACGGCGAAACCCAAGCGTCTCGGCCACGCCCGCGCTCTTGTGGGCGGCGAACCGGATCTCGTCGAGATGGGCGCGGCTGTCGCCAGGCTGATCGAGCGCCGCGCGCAACTCGAGAAGACGCGGCAGGGTCTGGGCCATCTGCGCCACGCATCGCATCCGGATACCGGCAAGGGCGCTTTGGATAGACATGGCGATGGCCCCCTCTTCCGGCGCGGCCGTCCTGCGGAGGCTGCACCTGCGTGACACCTACATCATCGGTGGGGGTCGAAACAACCCAAAGTAGTCGCAATCGGGTCGGATGCCGAACGTCTCGCGCGCAGCGGGGTGTGGCATTCCCCTCGCGGCAGGTTAGACTGCACGCACTGCCGACGCATGGCGGACCCGGGGGGTGGGTGGCAGGACATGGGGGAATGACGTTGGCGGGCCGGTCCGAGGACATCGAGCGCATGACGCCTGTCGTCTGGCTGATGCTGGCGACAGGCTACATCGTCTTCTGCATGTCGGGGCTGATCCTGCGGCCCACCTACGCGGGAAGCATTTCCATCCCGCGTGGCGTCGGCATCGGGATGGCGGTTCTCATGGTCATGGGGCCACGGTTCTGGCCAAGCATTCTTGTCTGGGCCACGGGCGCGGGAGTGCTGCTCGATGTCGTGGCCTCGGGTGCGCCGACGGGGATGGCCCTGACCCGCGATATCCTCATTGCCCTGATGCAGACGGCCGAAGCGGCGGCGGGCGCGGCGATCCTGCGCCGGTCGTTCGGCTTTCCGCTGCAAGTGACCGGCGCGCGCAAGCTTCTTCTTGTGCTCACGCTGATCGGGCCGTTGCTCTGCGGCCTTGCGGCGGCGATCGGGCTGAAGGCTGAATCCGCCTTCGGCTTCCTGCCGCAATCCAACGTGGCGGCAAACTGGGCGATCTGGACGGCGGGCGATATCGTGGGCCTGCTGCTTGCGCTGCCGCTCGCGCTGTTCTGGCCACGTCGGGGGCGGCCCTGGATCTTCTGGAAATCCTATCCGCTGCCGCGGTTCACGCCGACCTCGGCCGCCCTGGTCATCTGCCTTGCCAGCGCGACGCTTGGCGGCTGGAAGCTGCTCGACCGGTTGATGGTCAGCCTTGGCCAGCGGGATTTCGACACGCTGGTTCAGGAAAACAACCTTGCGCTGTCGCGCCGGCTGGATGCCCTGCAACTGACGCTGAACGCGGTCCGGGCGCTCAGCACGGATGCGGCCGATCTTCGCAACGGTCAGTGGGAGGAGGTCGTCAGATCCCTCGGCCTGCCCGGGAAAGCCCCCGGCGTGAAGGCCATCGGCTTCGTCGAGGATGTGCCGCGCGACGGGCTTGACGCCTTCGTCGCGGCACGGCGGGCGGCGGGCTTTCCGGGACTTGCCGTGGCGCCGATGGCCGACGGCGACAGGGCGCTGGTCGTCACGCATTACGTGCCGCTGGAACACCAGGGCGCCGGCCTGTCCGACTGGGCGGGCGCATTCGACGCCCGCGACTTCGCCCGCAGCCAGCAACGCGGCCAGACGATCCTGAGCGGGCCGCACGATCTTCCGGGCGCGTCCGCGGGCAATGCACGCCTGCTTCTCGTGAGCCCGGTCTCGACCCCCGCCACGGCTCAGAGCGCGGCGGTGAAGGCGTGGATCGTCATGCCGCTTGGGGCGAGCGGCCTCTTTGCGGGGCAGCACCGCGGGCCGGAGGCATTGTTGCACACGACCGCCGTCACCACCGCGACAGACGGCAGCCGGGCCCGCGTCTTCGACGACAGCGCCGAGGCCGGACAGCCCGCCCCGTCGCTTTTCTCGGCATCGGGCAACCGCGAGATCTTCGGCCGGACATGGACCGTGCGCTGGCAGAGCACGCCACGCTTCGAAGCCGAGCTGAACCGGACGGCGAACGGCGTCGTGCTGTTGTGCGGGATGGCCTTCGTCTATCTGGCCGGGTTCTACCTGCTCACGCTCGCGGGGCGCGAACAGGCGATCAACGCGATTGTCGCCCGCCGCACGCACGAGCTTGCCGAACAGATCGAAGAAAACCGCTCGATCATCCAGACGCCAAGCGCCAACATCGTGACGCTCGATCATCGCGGAACGATCCTGTTCTGCAACGACTCGGCCGCACGCCTGTTCGGCAGCGACACAGGCGACATCCTCGGCCGGCCGCTTTGTGCCATCCTCGGGCAGGAGACGGCGCAACTGGTGGCCGATCTTTCCGCCCGGCAGGGGCAGGTCCTGCTGCAACGCGAGGTGCAGATGCGCAACTTCGCAGGCGCGGACCTCGTGCTCGATGTGCAGATATCGAGCTGGCAGACCCCGTCGGGGGACCGCCGCTACACCGTGCTGCTGACCGACATCAGCGAACAGAGGCGGGCCGAGGGCGCGCTTCGCGCCGCCCAGCACCGCCTTGATGTCGCGCTGAGCGGCGCCAAGATCGGTGTGTTCGAGATCGACCTTCTGACGGGGCGGTCTTCCGTATCGGAAACATGGAAGGCGCTGATGGAGATCAACGCCGACGCCGCGTCCGAGCCCGGGTTCGACGCGCAGGCCGAATGGCGCGCGCGTGTGCATCCCGACGATCTGGACCAGGTCATGGCCGCCGATCGTGACTGCATCGAGGGCCGCGCCAGCCGCTCCATGTCGGAATACCGCATCCGGATGCCCGACGGGCGCTGGAACTGGATGCATGCGGATACGGTCGCGTCGCAGCGCGACGAGACGGGAAGAGCCACGCATCTGATCGGTGCGCAGACCGACATCACCGAGCTTGTGGAAAGCAAGGAGGCCCTGCGCGCCAGCGAAGAACAGTTCCGTTCGGCGATCCGGGCCGCGCCGGTCGCCATGGCGATCGTGGATCGCGCGGGCCAGTTCCTTCAGCTTAACGCATCGCTGGTCGCGCTGTCGGGCCGGTCCGAGGAAGACCTGTTGGGCACCAACTTCCGCCGCATCCTGACCCCGCCCGACCGGGACCGCGTGGTGGATCTCATCGCCCCGCTCGAGTCGGGCCTGCGCGACAGTTTCGAGGTCACCGCCCGCTGCCTCAAGGCGGATGGAAGCGAGATCTGGTGTCGGATGGCAACGGCCGCGATCCGCGACAGCGCAGGGCATGTGCGCAGCTACGTCGTGCAGATCCTCGACATCGACGCGCAGATGATGCTCGATCGCACCAAGAGCGAATTCATCTCGACCGTGAGCCACGAATTGCGCACCCCGCTCACCTCGATCAACGGGTCGCTGACGCTTTTGCTTCATGGCCTGAGCGGAGAGATCCCTCCCAAGGCGCGCAACATGCTGGAAATCGCGCACAAGAATGCCGGGCGGCTGATCCGTCTGGTCAACGACATCCTCGATCTCGACAAGCTCGCGGCCGAGCGGATGCGTTTCGAGGTCGCGGCCGTCGCGCCGGGCGCGCTGGTGCGGCAATCGGTTGACGAGATCATGCCCTTTGCCGAGGCCGCGGGCGTCTCGGTCAAGGTCGAACGCATCGCCGATGGGGCCGCGGCGCTCCTCGATCCGAACCGGTTCCTGCAGGTCATGGCGAACCTTCTGTCCAATGCCATCAAGTTCTCGCCCACGGGCGGGATCGTGACCGTGAGCGCCGAGGCCGAGGACGGGCGGCTGACCGTCTCTGTCACCGACCACGGGCCCGGCGTGCCGGTCTCTTTCCGGCGAAAGATATTCTCGGCTTTCTCGCAGGCCGATGCGTCCTCGACGCGCAGCCAGCAGGGCAGCGGGCTGGGCCTTCACATCTCGCGGCAACTGGTCGAGCGCATGAACGGCCGGATCGGCTTCACCTCGGAGCCGGACAAGGCCACGACCTTCTGGGTGTCGTTTCCGATTTTCGTCGCGGGCGATCCGGCGCCGCAGCGGCAAACGGCGGAGCGCTGATGGGCTTGACACGCACCGTCCCGCGTCACGACGCTGACACGAAGGCCGTCCAGTGTCGCTGGCTGACCGCAGCGGTCCACATGCAAGGTTGAGCACGGGCGCCATGGGCAGTTTCGAACCGGTCTCTTTCCTTCTTGGCTGCGCCATCGCGGGGCTGGCGGCCGTGCTTTTTCGCACCTTTTCGACCCGCCGCGCCCACGACAGCGCGCCCGAGGGCGCCCAGCGGGCGACCGAGGACGATTTCGAGGCCTTCGGCAAGGTTCTCGGCCAGCATGCGATGGTAAACGTCTCGGACGAAAACGGGCGTCTGACCCATGTCAACGATACCTTCGTCACGATCACCGGCTACGACCGCGACGAACTGATCGGGCGGCGTCTGTCGGACTTCCTGCTCACCTCGCAGGCCGCCGAGACGCAGAGCGTGCTGGACGCGATCGCAGCCACCGGGCGATGGACGGGCGAGACCGAGCTGCGCCGGAAGGACGGCACCACCTTCTGGACGCGCACGACCATCGTCGCCCTGCCCGGCGCCCCGCGACGGACGGTGTCGCTGCGCACCGACATCTCGGACAGCAAGCGCCGCATGGCAGAACAACAGACGCGGCTACTGCTGGAACACATGAGCGACGAGGTGTTCCTGTTCAACGTCTCGGACCTCGCGCTTGTCTATGTGAACCGCAAGGCGCTCGGGGTGCTGAACTGGCCGCCCGAGGGCTATCGCGGGCGATACCTGCGCGACACCGTGGAGAATTTCGACGAGGCCGATTTCCGCAAACGAACCGCGCCGCTGCTGGCGGGCGAGGTCGAAAGCCACGTCTATGAATCGCGCCACCTCGGGCGGGCCGTCGAGATTGTGCTTCAGCTCCAAAGCTCGCTGGGCGGGCCGCTGCGGTTTCTGGCCGTCGTGCGCGACATCACCCAACGCAAGAAGGACGAAGAGGCGCGCGCCAATTTCGTGGCGACTGTCAGCCACGAGCTTCGTTCGCCGCTGACCTCGGTCATGGGGGCCCTGCGGCTGGCCAACACGGGCGTCCTCGGTCCCCTGCCGAAACGCGCCTCCGACATGCTGTCGCTCGCGCAGCGCAACGTCGATCACCTGCTGGTGCTGATCAACGATCTTCTCGATCTCGAACGGCTGGAAGCGGGCGAGATGCCGATGCGCTTCGAGACGATCGAGCTTTCCGAGGTCGTGGCCGAGGCGATCACCGCCATTGCGCCCTATGCCGACGACCTCAGGGTCGGCTTCCGTTTTGCACCCGATGGCGGGTGCTACAGGATCCGGGGGGATCGCGTGCGCTTCATCCAGGTGCTGCATAACCTGCTGTCGAATGCCGCAAAATTCTCGGCCGCCGGAGAGACGGTCGATGTCGAGGTGACGGGAACCGACAGCCGCGTCCGCCTTGTCGTGCGCGACCGGGGCGTGGGGATACCCGAGGCCGCGCAACCCTTCGTGTTCCAGCGTTTCTCGCAATCCGCGCCCAGCATCGCGCGCAACCGCCCCGGCAGCGGCCTTGGCCTGAGCATCGTGAAGACCATCGTCGAGCGGCACGGGGGAACGGTCGGCTTCGAAAGCCGGGAGGGCGCGGGCACGACATTCTGGATCGACTTGCCGAGGACTTCAGCGCATTGAGGGGACGTTGGGGTCAGGCACGGCGAAAGGGGGGATCATGGCGCAGAGGTTGACGGTCCTGCATGTCGAGGACGATCCCGACATTCGGGAAATCGCCCTGATCGCGCTGGAAACCGTGGGCGGCCTGACGGTGATCCAGTGCGCAAGCGGCCCCGAGGCCATCGCACGCGTGGCCGAGGTGAAGCCGGACCTGTTCCTGCTCGATCTGATGATGCCCGGCATGAGCGGCGAGGAAACGCTGAAGGGCTTGCGCGCAGTCGCGGGCTTTGCTGGGACGCCGACCATCTTCATGACCGCCAAGGCCCATTCCGCCGACATCCAGCGGCTCATCGACCTTGGGGCGGCCGCCGTCATCACCAAGCCCTTCGATCCGATGACGCTCGCGCAGTCGATTGTCGAGACATGGACCCGGCTGTGATCTGACGGGTCACCGCCCGGCATCGCAGACATGAAAGGGGGGACAGACCCCGGGCCTGTCCCCCTCTCCCGATCATTATCGATCGATCCGGGTCGTCACTCGAGTCCGAGCAGCTTCTGCACCGCCGACACGAGATCGGGCGTCAGCGGCTTGTTCGAGGCCGACTGAAGGATCGACGTGTCGGTCGTCTGCTGCTGAAGCAGATCGGCCTGAAGGGCCAGAAGCGCGGCCTGTTCCGTGGCGAGGTTCGGGTCTTTGGGATTGGCCGCCGCCATCGTGGCAATTGCCGCGCTCAGCGTGTCGATCTGGGTCTGAAGGTTCTGCTCTTTCAGCACGCCCTCGCGGTAAAGGTTCAGCTTGCCCGGGACCGAGTTCGGCGAGGCATGGCGCAGCGCCTCGGGCGAGGCATGGGCCGCGTTGAGCGACCCGAGCGCAGAGGCATCCGCACCGCTGCCCTCATCCGACGAGGTCTCGGCCCCGGCCGCATGGCCCGCGCCGCCCCCATGGGTGCCGGAGGCGTTCTGGCCCGCGTCAGAGGCATGACCGTTGCCGCCCGCGTGATCGCTGCCGCCGCCATGGTCTCCGCCGTTGCCGCCCCCGCCGCCGTTGCCACCTCCGCCATGACCGCTGGCATAGGCAGCCGGCACGAAGCCCGGCAGGGCGACGAAGGGCACCGCCAGCGCGATCACCGCCGAGGCGCGAAGAGCTTTCAGAAGTCTGGACGTCCGGTTCATCGGTCGAATTCCTTTCGATGCGGGATCGACACCGGTCGCAGTCGAAACCGGCATCGCAGGGTGGCCCGAACAAAGCATATCGCGGGTGAACCGGCGTGAAACACTCTGTTAATCTCGGGTTCATCGACACCCTGCTAAGAGGCTCTCCATGCGACTGCGATCCACGCCCCTTGCCTGTCTGCTCTGCCTCTCCCTGCCCTCTGCGGCGGCGGCGCTCACGGACGTCAGGCCGTCGGCGGTGCGCCAGCTGGTGGAAACCGGTCAGGCGATCAGCACGCGAAAGGCGCTGGCCGGGCTGGGGTTGAGCAAGGGCGATCAGGTGATCGACATCCACGCCTTTCGCGGTTCGCATCTCTATTACCGCATCGTGATCCTGCATGCCTCCGGAAGGCTCGGGGCCTTCATCGTCGATGCCACGACGGGCGAAGGCGTCCTGCCCTCAAGCGCCATCGCGCGCGATGTCGAGGCCGCCGCCGCATCCAGCGCCGCCCCCGGCCGGGTGGTCGCGGGCGCCGCAGCGGCGTCGCACAGGGCCGCCGAAGCCGGGCAAGGCAAGCCTTCGGACACGGGCGGCGGCGCGGAAGCGGGCGGCAATTCCGGCAACGGGTCCGGAAACGGAAACGCCTCCGGTGGCGGCAATTCGGGTGGCAACTCGGGCGGGGGCAACAGCGGCGGGGGCAATTCCGGCGGCAACTCGGGCGGCGGCAACTCGGGCGGCGGCGGGAATTCCGGCGGCGGCCACGGCAAATCCGGGCATTAGACCGGGAACGGACAGCAGCAAGGGACAGGGATGCGGATCCTGATCGGCGAAGACGAGGAAGCGCTGTGCACCCAGATGCGCACCGCGCTTGAAACCGAAGGCCATGCGGTCGATGTCACCCATCGCGGCGAGGAAACGCTGTTCATGGGCCAGTCAGAGCCTTACGATCTCGTCATCCTCGATCTGGGCCTGCCGGAAATCGACGGGCTGACGATCCTGAAGCGGTGGCGACGCGATGGTGTGGACGTGCCTGTGCTGATCGTGACGGCCCGGTCGGGCTGGTCCGAACGGATCGACGGGCTTGATGCCGGGGCCGACGACTATGTCACCAAACCCTTCCACATGCCCGAATTGCTCGCCCGGGTGCGGGCGCTGCTGCGCCGCAGGTTCGGGCAGACCACACCCGTCTTCGAACGCGGCGGGCTGCGCTACGAGGTGCGCTCGGGTCTTGCCACTCGCGACGGGCTGGCGGTCGATCTGACCCAGCTCGAATCCGCCGTGATGACCTATCTCGTGATGAACATGGGCCGCTTCGTCTCGCGCAGCGAGATTTCCGATCACATCTACGCCTATGATGGGGACAGGGATTCGAACACGATTGCCGTCTTCATCAACCGGCTGCGCGCCAAGCTCGGGTCCGACCTGATCCGGACCGTCCGCGGCAGGGGATACATGATCGAGAAGTGATGAAGCCGTCCTTTCGCCGACGCACGCTTGTTTCCGGCATCCTGATCGCGGTGATCGCTCTCGGGCTGGGCGGCCTGATGATCTACGGCTCGTTCAACCGCATCATCCGGGGGCAATTCGACCGGACGCTGGCAAACCGGCAACTTCAGGTCGTGGCCGCGCTCGAGGGCAGTCCCGGCGCGCATCTTTCGCTTGCCGCAAGCCTGCCCGATCCCGCCTATGACCGTCCGTTTTCCGGCCTTTACTGGCAGGTGACGGGGCCCGACGGGGCCATGCAGACGTCGCGGTCGCTGTTCGACGGCACCCTGCCGCCCCCCGCGACGCCGAAACCCGGCCAGAGCTTCTATGATGCCGAAGGGCCGCTGGGCGCCGTGCGGATCGTCGCGGGGGACTATACGCTTCCCGACGGCTCCGTCTGGCGGGTGGAGGTCGCGCAGTCGCTCGAGGCGCTTCTGGGCGATCAGAAGGCGGCGCGCGACAGCCTGCTGTGGGCGCTCGCGCTGATCGGGATCATCGCCATCGTCGGCACCTTCGGGCAGACGCTGGCGATCCTGCGCGATCTGGGCAAGTTGCGGTCGGACGTGCTGATGCGGTGGCGATCCGACGGGGTGATCGAGGCGGATCGCTACCCGGTCGAAGTCCGCCCCCTGATCCAGGACATCAACGAGCTTCTGCACCGTAACCGCGACATCATCGACCGCACCCGGCGACAGGGCGCGGACCTCGCCCATGCGCTGAAGACGCCCAGCAGCATCCTGCGCAACGAGATGCATCTGTGGAAGGCATCGGGGGTCGATGTGTCGATGGCCGAGGCCGCTTTGGACCGCATCGACGGCCAGATCCGGCGCGCGCTTGCCCGCGTGCAGATGGTGCGATCGGCCGAGGCCGCGCAGATGCGCAGCCCAGTTGCCGTGTCGGTCACGCGGCTGACCCGCCTCTTCACCTCGATCCCGCGCGACCGCGAGATCGAAATCTCAAGCTCGGTCCCGCCCCATGTCGAGGTGGCGATGGATGCCGTCGATCTGGAAGAAGCGCTTGGCAACCTTGTCGATAACGCCTGCAAATGGGCGCAAGAGCGGGTGCATGTCTCGACCGCCGACTTCGGCAAGCGCGTGCAGATCGTGATCGAGGACGATGGCCCCGGCATTCCCGAGGCGCGGCTGCAAGAGGCCCTGCAACCCGGGGCACGCCTAGACACGACCAGTGCCGGCACGGGGCTGGGCCTTGCGATCACCGCCGATCTCGTGTCGATCTACGGCGGCGAGATCGCGCTGTCGCGCGCGCCCACGCTGGGCGGGCTGCGCGTGACGGTCGAGCTTCCGGCCTGAGCGCGTCCTGCCGCCCCGACGCTTACGGGCTGCCCTGTTGCAGGATGTCGGCGTAAAGCTTGCGGGATTGCGGCTCGCTCGTGAGCAGCGCGACCTTGTCATGCGCCCGGGCATAGTCGAAGACGGCCGCCTGCGTGTTCGGCCCCCACAGCCCGTCAAGCGTGCTGTTGTAATAGCCGTCCCGCATCAGGTTGTATTGGATCGAGATGCGAACCTGACGTTCCTGGCTGGTGAAGGCGCGGGCGTCGGGGGGCGTCTGCCAGACGGGCGCGGGCTCCACCGACCGGACCGGCGCAGGCGCGGGCGCGGGCGGCGTGGACGAGACGACCTGCCCCGCATAGCCCGGCGATGCATCGGCCCCATAGACGGTCGCCGGCGCGCTGGCAGGCGCAGTGTGATGCACGATATACTGGTTGACGGCATACCCGGCCACCAGACCCAGCAGAAGGCCCCGCGCGACGTCGCCATGCTGCGCGAAGGCGGGTCCGGGGGCCGCACCGAATACCGTGGCCGCCACTAGCGCGGAGGCCATTAGCCGACGCGCGTGCATGGTGTTCCCAAGAGCAGTCATTTTTTTCCCTTTCCTTTGGCCACAGGCAGGCGGCGATCGGGATCGGGGTAGCGCCTTCGTCCGTGCCGCCCAATATCAGCGGCAAGTTATCGGATAACACCGGCAGGATGGCGCGCCGCCACCTTGGTGGTTGACGGGAACCGGCGCGCCGGACGGGCGAAAGGGCGCCGGCTAGCGCAGCAGGTTGCTCACCAGACCGACCAGCCCGATCACCTCGAGCGTCCGGGGATCGACGCGGAGCAGCTGCCCCCCCACGGCCACGTAGATCGACCCGTTCGGCGGCGGCGGCAGGCGGTAGCGGTCGTAGTCGCGGATGACGACATAGGGATAGGGCCCGAGCCGGTCGCCCCGCCGCCATTCATGGCCCCGCTCGTCATCCTCGCCGCGATACTTCTTCGCCTGTCCCGGGGGCATGCAGCCATCATGTTTCTTTTGCAGGCCCGGCGGGCAGAACTGCCCCGCGACAGCCTGCGAGGCATGCAACGACGTCATGGCCGCAACCGTGGCCACCAGCACGAAGGCAAACGATGTCCTGTGTCGCATCTGCATTAATCCTTCCCCAGCCGTAGGATGCGCGACGGCGCATCCGGTCAAAGGCAAGCCCGATGCACCCGAATCGGGTGACCGCGTCCTCACCCTTCATGCACCCTCTGCATAGCATTCCGGCGCAGCCTTGCGCCATCGCGGCGCCCTAACCGACCTGCGGGACGGCGGAAACCCCCGACAGAAAGTGAAATTTCATGCGAAACACGCCCCCTGCCCCTCCTCGAAGGCCGCCTGTTCATCGTCCGTTAAACACCGATGTCGTTAACCTTTGTTAAGGGGCGAGAGGGTCGGCCCAAAGCATGACACCACGCGTCGGCCGGACGGGATCACCGCATCGCCGTTCACCATGCGTCCGTTTGGAGGGACCTCCGATGACCGATGCGGAGGGGCGACAGCGCGGAACCTGCCGCGCAAGGGTCGGGGCATTCATCCGCCAGCAGGACGGCGTCGTCGCCGTGGCGACGGTCATCTGGCTTCCGATCTTCATCGTGATCCTGTGGCTCATGTCCGAAGCGGCGCTTGCCTTTTCGGGCGAGACGCAGATCCGGCAGGTGATCGAGGACGCGAACCGCCTTTACGCAACCGGTTACATCCAGACCGCGGCCGATACGCAGAACTACATCCTCGGGCGATTTCCGAACTGGTCATCGTCGATGACGGTCACGACGACCGAGTCCAACAAGATCATCCAGACCGTCGTGACGATCCCCCTGACCACGGTCACGGGCATCAACGCGATCCAGCAGTTTTCCGGCATCACCCTCACGATCTCGGGTGAACAGATGTCCGAGGGCTAGGTCGTGAAGCCGCCGGGCTGTTTCCTCAGGTTCACGAAGACCGACGACGGCGTGATCTCGGCGCTCAGCCTGTTTCTGACAATCATCGGGCTGATGGTGGCGGGGATCGCGGTGGATTACGCGAATGCCGTGCGCGCCCGGGAACAGCTTCAGGCCAATGCGGATGCGACCGCCCATGCCGCCCTGGTCGCGCGCGAATTCGCGACAAGCGATGCGGCGATCCAGACCGCGCTCGCGCTGGCTTACGGGACCATGCCGAAGACGACCTACGGCGCGATCGTTGATGCCTCCGACATCGTCTTCGGCACCTGGGACAGCCAGAACCATGCGTTCACGGCCGACAGCACGTCGCGCAGCGCGGTCAAGGTCGTCATGCATGAAACGACCGCCTACGCAAACCCGGTTGCGACCTACCTGCTTCAGCTTGTGGGCGTAACCCATTGGGACATCTCGGTCAGCTCGATTTTCGAGAGCTATTATCCCTCGTGCCTGACCGAAGGCTTCGTCGGGCAGGTCGCGGTGGATCTGCAAAGCAACAACAGCTTCCTGAACGGCTTCTGCATCCATTCGAACAACGCCGTGTCGCTCAACAGCAACGACAGCTTCGAGGCCGGCACGGTGGTGAGCATGCCCGATCCCGCCACCATCCAGCTTCCCAGTTCCGGCTTCAGCTCCAACCCGGGGCTTCAGCAGGCGCTTCAGAAGGATTCGTGGAAGATCCGCATCCTCGACCAGATCGACACGATCGCCTCCGATCTCGCCGTCGGCGATCCGAGATACACGCCGAGCTACATCGCCAACAGGACCCCGATCGCCTACAGCCAGAACAAGATCGGAACCGGCGATCTTACCTCGGGCAATATCTACACCGCGTCCTGCAACGGGAATTCTCCGCTGAACATCTCGTCGGGAACGGTCCTGAGCAAGATCGTGCTTGTCACCAATTGCCTGATCAATTTCGGCAGCGACGTGCAGCTTCAGGATGTCACCATCGTCAGCACCAACACCTCGAAAGGCGCGATCAGCGGCGCGTCGGGCCTCGAGGTCGGCCTGAACGACAACTGTGCACCGGGCGGCGGCGCGCAGATCATCACGGACGGCGGCATGGACTTCCCCTCCGCCCTGAACCTTTTCGGCGGGCAGCTCATCGCCAAGGGCGACGTGAGCTTTTCCGCCAACGGCAACGGCGTTCAGGGGGCCTCCATCATCTCGGGCGGCACCGTGTCGGGCACCAGCGGCATGACCATGGCCTATTGCGGAACGGGGATGGAGGAGAACTACCAGGCCGAATATTTCCGCATGGTGATGTAAGGCCCGCGCGCGCCCGGCCGAGAGCCTCCCCGCGGCACCTCAGACCGCGATCCGTCTGCGCAGGGCGTCGCCCTGTGCGCCGGTCATTTCGCTGCCTGAGCCGGATTGCACCACTTCGCCGCGATCCATCACGTAGAAGGTATCGGCCAGATCGCGGGCAAAGTCGAAATACTGTTCGACAAGAAGGATGGCGAGGCCGCCCTGATCGCGCAGCCAGCCGATCGCGCGGCCGATGTCCTTGATGATCGAGGGCTGGATGCCTTCCGTCGGTTCGTCCAGCACCAGAAGCCTTGGCCGCATCACCATCGCCCGGCCGATGGCCAGCTGCTGCTGTTGCCCGCCCGACAGATCCCCGCCACGCCGGTTCAGCATATCCTTGAGCACCGGAAAAAGCGTGAAGACCTCGTCCGGGATCATGCGCTGGCCACGCGGCAGCAGGGCATATCCGGTTTCAAGGTTCTCGCGCACCGTCAGGAGGGGGAAGATCTCGCGCCCCTGCGGGACATAGGCAATGCCCGCCGCCGCCCGGTCGGGGGGCGACAGGCGGCTGATGTCGCGGCCCTGCCAGCGGATCGCCCCGCCCGAGATCGGATGCCGTCCCACCACCGCGCGCAGAAGCGAGCTTTTGCCCACCCCGTTGCGGCCCAGAACGGTCGTCACCTGTCCTTCCACTGCTGCACAAGAGACGCCCTTGAGCGCCTGCGCCGCGCCGTAATGAAGCGTGATCGCGTCGATTTCCAGCATGTCAGCGTCCCAGATAAACCTCGATCACTTCGGGCATCGCGCTCACGGCATCCAGCCGCCCCTCGGCCAGCACCGACCCCTGATGAAGAACCGTCACCTTGCAATCCAGCGCACGGACAAAATCCATGTCATGCTCGACCACGATGACCGAGCGCGCGCCCGCGATGGATTTCAGAAGATCCGCCGTCAGCATCGTCTCGGCATCCGTCATGCCCGCGGCGGGTTCGTCCACCAGCAAAAGCTGTGGGTCCTGCGCCAGAAGCATCCCGATCTCCAGCCATTGCTTCTGCCCGTGGCTGAGACTGCCGGCGATGCGCCGGCGCAGATCGCCCAGCCGGATGATGCCCAGAAGCTCGTCGATCCGGGCGGCCTCTTTCGCCGCGGCGCGGTAGAACAGAGCGGCGAAGGGCGAGCGGTCCCCCTTCAGCGCGAGGGCAAGGTTATCCTCGACCGTGTGGTTTTCGAAAACCGTGGGTTTCTGGAACTTCCGCCCGATGCCGAGCTGCGCGGTGTCGGCCTCGTCCAGCATGGTCAGGTCCACGGACTGCTCCCAGAGAACCTGCCCCGTATCAGGGCGCGTCTTGCCGGTGATGATGTCCATCATCGTCGTCTTGCCGGCGCCGTTGGGGCCGATCACGGCGCGCAATTCGCCCCGTTCGATCACCAGCGACAGGTTGTTGATCGCCTTGAACCCGTCGAAGGCGCGCGACACGCCATCGAGGTAAAGCTGCGGCTGCGCCTCGGGCGGGAGGCCTCCGATCATGTGGGGCTGCTGGCTCATGCCTCGGCCTCCCGCGTGGGGGTGCCGCGTCTCAGGCGCCCGATCCCGCCCTCCAGCGCGCCCAGAACCCCGTTGGGCAGCGCGATGGTGACCAGCACGAACAACGCCCCGAGCGCGAACAGCCACAACTCGGGGAACCACCCGGTCAGCAGCGTCTTCGCCCCCGCGACAAGGATCGCGCCAAGCGCCGCGCCGACCAGCGTGCCGCGCCCGCCAAGCGCGACCCAGATCACGATCTCGATCGAATTGGCGGTGCTGAATTCCGACGGGTTGATGATGCCCACCTGCGGGACGTAAAGCGCCCCCGCCACCCCCGCCATCATGGCCGAGACGGTGAAGATGAAGAGCTTGTAGTGCTCGACCCGGTAGCCAAGGAAGCGCGTGCGGCTTTCGGCGTCGCGCAGGCAGACCAGCACCTTGCCCAGACGCGAGGTCGTGATCCAGCGCGCCAGCAAAAGCCCCGCCGCCAGCGCCACGGCCGACAGCATCATCAGGCCGACCTTGGTTTCGTGACTGGCCAGATCGAAGCCAAGGATATCCTTGAAGTCGGTCAGCCCGTTGTTGCCGCCAAATCCCATCTCGTTGCGGAAGAAGGCCAGCATCAGCGCATAGGTCATCGCCTGCGTGATGATCGACAGATAGACGCCGGTCACACGGCTGCGGAAGGCGAACCAGCCGAAGACGAAGGCCAGCGCCCCCGGAACCGCGACCACCATGATCGCCGCCAGCCAGAAGTGGTCGAACCCCAGCCAGTACCACGGCAGGTGTTTCCAGCCGATGAACACCATGAAATCGGGCAGGACCGGGTTGGCATAGACGCCGCGCGCCCCGATCTCGCGCATCAGGTACATGCCCATCGCGTAGCCGCCAAGCGCGAAGAACGCGCCGTGGCCGAGGCTGAGGATGCCGCAGTAGCCCCAGACCAGATCCAGCGCCACGGCAAGCAGCGCGTAGCACAGATACTTGCCGATCAGCGCGACAAGATAGGTCGGCACCGGCTGCCCGGCGATCCAGAGGTTGCCCACCGGCACCGCCACGGTCAGAACGAAAAGCCCGGCCAGAAAGATGCCCATGCGGCGGTCGATCAATCGGGAAGCGGCCATCCTACGCCTCCACCGCCCGGCCCTTCACCGCGAAAAGGCCTCGGGGCCGCTTCTGGATGAAAAGGATGATACCGACGAGGATCACGATCTTGCCCAGCACCGCGCCGGTGAAGGGTTCAAGGAACTTGTTGGCGATCCCGAGCGCAAAGCCCCCCGCCATCGTGCCCCAGATGTTGCCCGCGCCGCCGAAGACCACGACCATGAAGCTGTCCACGATGTAGTTCTGACCAAGGTTGGGGCTGACGTTGTCGATCTGGCTCAGCGCCACGCCCGCAAGTCCCGCGATGGCCGAGCCAAGGCCGAACGTCAGCGCATCGACCCGGCCCGTGCGGATGCCCATGTTGGCGGCCATCGCCCGGTTCTGCGTCACCGCCCGCATCTGCAACCCGATCGGGGTGCGTTTGAGCACGAACAGCAGCGCCGCAAAGACCGCAAAGGCAAAGATCAGGATCCAGAGCCGGTTCCACGTGACCTGCATCTGCCCAAGGGGAAAGGCGCCCGACATCCAGCCGGGGTTGCCCACGTCGCGGTTGTCGGGGCCAAAGATCGTGCGCACCGCCTGTTGCAGGATCAGGCTGACGCCCCAGGTGGCCAGCAGCGTCTCGAGCGGGCGGCCGTAAAGGTGGCGCACGATCCCGCGTTCGATCGCGATCCCGACGGCGCCCGCAACGACGAAGGCCAGCGGCGCGGCAATCGCCAGCGACCAGCCAAAGAGCCAGGGCGCATCCGCGCGGATCACCTGCTGCACGACGAAGGTCGTGTAGGCGCCCAGCATCACCAGTTCGCCATGCGCCATGTTGATGACGCCCATCACGCCGAAGGTGATGGCCAGTCCCACCGCCGCCAGCATCAGCACCGAACCGAGCGAGAGCCCGTACCAGACGTTCTGCGCCAGCCGCCACATCCGCTGCGTCTCGGCGATCGAGGCAAGCGCGGACGTGACCGCCCTTGCGATCTCCGGGTCCTTGGCCGTTGCCAAGGGAGAAAGCGCCGCCCTCGCCGCCTCGTCGCCGCGGGCCTCGAGAAGGCGGATGGCCGCGACCTTCTCGGTCGTGGCCGCATCGGTCTTCAGCACCGCCGCCGCGCGCGCCTCGGTCAACAGCGCCTTCACGCCGGCATCCGTTTCGGCGCCGATTGCGGCATCCAGCGCCTCGATCTGGTCGGGGCTGGCGGAGCGAAGCGCATCGCGCGCCGCCGCCAGCCGTTTGGCGGGATCGGGCGAGCGCAGGGTCAGCATCCCGGTCGCCGTGCGGATCGCGCGCCGCACCATGTTGTTGACCCGCACCCGTGTCAGGCTGTCGGCGGACGGCGTGCCAAGAGACGCTCCCTCCACGGCCCCGACGGCAGCCCCGGTCTTGTCGTCCACGATCACCACCGTGCCGTCGGCCATGACCTTCAGGTCGTCATTGGCAAGCGCCTGAAGCACCTCTACGGCGCGCGGGTTCCCGGTCTTGCCGATCTCGCGCACCACATCGGCCCGTTCATGATAGCTGCCGTGCGGCAAGGCATTGACCAACTTGGCGAAATCGGCAGCGCCAGCATGTTGCGCGCCCGCCAGCGTCAACAGCACCACCACGATGCGCAGAACGAACGTCATTCGCGTCTCCCTCGGTCAACCGGGGGGCGCGGACGCCCCCCGGGCTTCTCGTTCCGCTCAGGCCTTGGTGCCGAGGCAGACCTTCTTCACCGTGTCGTAGTTGCCGCATTTCAGCGTGACCCAATCCGAGACCAGGTCCTTCGATTCCGGCAGGTAGGGCGACCAGGGCTGACCGGGGACAAGGCCCTTGGTTTGCCAGACCACGTCGAACTGACCGTCCTCGCGGATCTCGCCGATATAGACGGGCTTCGAGATGTGGTGGTTGGGCAGCATCTCCGAGACGCCCCCCGTCAGGTTCGGCGTCTTGATCCCGGGCAGCGCATCGATCACGGCATCGGCCTTGGTCGTGCCGGCCTTCTCGACCGCCTTCACCCACATGTTGAACCCGATGTAATGCGCCTCCATCGGGTCGTTGGTGACGCGCTTGGGGTTGCCGGTGAACTTGTGCCAGGCGTCGATGAAGGTCGTGTTCTCCGGCGTCTTGATCGACTCGAAGTAGTTCCAGGCGGCAAGGTGGCCGACCAGCGGCTTGGTATCGAGCCCCGCCAGTTCCTCTTCTCCGACCGAAAAGGCGACGACCGGAATATCCTCGGCCTTGATGCCCTGGTTGCCCAGTTCCTTGTAGAATGGCACGTTGGCGTCGCCGTTGATGGTCGAGACCACGGCCGTCTTCTTGCCGGCCGAACCGAAGGCCTTGATCTTGCTGACCTCCGTCTGCCAGTCCGAGAAGCTGAACGGCGTGTAGTTGATCATGATGTCCTCGGCCGGGACGCCCTTCGACTTCAGGTAGGCCTCAAGGATCTTGTTGGTGGTGCGCGGATAGACGTAGTCGGTCCCTTCCAGCACCCAGCGTTTCACCGATCCGCCATCCGCGCTCATCAGGTAATCGACCGCGGGGATCGCCTGCTGGTTCGGGGCGGCGCCGGTGTAGAAGACGTTCCGTTCGCTTTCCTGGCCTTCATACTGGACCGGGTAGAACAGGATGTTGTCCAGCTCCTTGAAGACCGGCAGCACCGACTTGCGGCTGACCGAGGTCCAGCAGCCGAAGACGACGGCGCAGTGATCCTGGCTGATGAGTTCCCGCGCCTTCTCGGCGAACAGCGGCCAGTTCGAGGCCGGATCGACGACGACCGGCTCGAGCTTCTTGCCCAGCACGCCGCCCTTGGCGTTCTGCTCGGCGATCAGCATCAGCATCACGTCCTTCAACGTGGTTTCCGAAATCGCCATCGTGCCCGACAGAGAATGCAGGATGCCGACCTTGATCGTGTCTTCGGCAGCAAGGGCGAAGCGCGGCATCATGATGGGCGCGGTCGCGGCGGCGGCGATCCCCCCCAGCAGGGTTCTTCTCGTGACTTTCAACGTGATGCTCCTGTCCTTCGAGCCGGGGCGATGCGCGCGACCCGCCAACCCTGCTCTTGCCGCAGGGCCGCAACGGTCTAATCTGCATCCCGCAGCGATTGTTTGCGTTGCGATGTGCGGTGGGTCGGGTTTTCGCAGACAGGCCCGCCGCACATGTCCGGCAGCCCCCCATGGGACCGCATGTTCAGGATTGGCGATGGTCTTCACGACGGCAACGTCCGCAATGCTGCGCTGCCGCATCACGGGGCGCGTGCCGATTAACTGGGCAAAGGGCGGCCGTCTTGCCGCTTGCTTGGGCCAAGGGTGCAAGGGATCGGGCATTTGGCGGGCCGAATCGATGCGGCCCCGATGAACGCCTCTGCCCGGGGGATGCCGAAAGCCGTGACCCCTGCGCGACCTGGCGCGCGTGCCCCCTCCCCGTTTGCACGTCAGGACCGGATGTCGTCAAACAGCTTCAGCCCAAGAAGCACCAGCACACCGCCCGCGAGGAGGTCCAGAGAGCTCGTGATGTGCTGGTAGATCCTCTTTGCCGCGCCCGTTGAAAACACAAGCGCAACGAGGCCATACCACAAAAGCGATTGCACCGCGATCACACCCGTAATTGCGGCGTAGAACCACGTTGGCGCATGTGCGGGCACAGCAACAAGAAAGGCGCTGGTCCAGAAGACCGCCGACTTCGGATTGCTGAGCGTGGTCATCATTCCGGCGACAAAGGGGTTGCGGCCAATCTGCCCGGGTCGATCCGCCATCCCGTTGTCCCGTGCGACAAGACCGGCCCGCAAGAGCCGCAGGCCCACATAGACAAGATA
Source organism: Paracoccaceae bacterium (assembly GCA_028875855.1). Taxonomy (GTDB): domain Bacteria; phylum Pseudomonadota; class Alphaproteobacteria; order Rhodobacterales; family Rhodobacteraceae; genus Solirhodobacter. The sequence goes on along the minus strand of JAGWVA010000008.1, from coordinate 39,450 downwards.
CGCCGCTCCCGCGAGGCGGATGATACGGTAAAGCCAGCCAACCTCCAGCAGAAAGCTTCCAACGCCCCAAAGCGCCAAGGTCACCCAGACAAGCGATGCGACCACGACGCCCAGGACGGCCTGCAGCGCCTCGAACCGGGAACGGGTCGCGGCATACCAGCTTACGATCACCGTGTTCGGGCCGGGCAGCATCGCCATCAGGATGTGCATCCCGGCCAGGCCGAACAGAGCAGGCAGAAATTCCATGGCTTTACCCGGTTTGTCGCACGGCGGCTTACTGTGCCCCGTGCCCGCGCATCTTGCCATCGAAAGAGTTGGTCAGCCGTCCAGATGCTGCCAATGCCTGAAATTTTCGCGCGCATTTCTGGATGACCGGCGCAACGATATCGCACTGCGGCATCGGATTGGGCCGCGAACGGCCATTCAGGGGCGGCACCGGCCCTGTGGTCCGCCTGATCCGACACGCCGCCTGCAACTTCGAGGAACCGGCCCCCAAGGGCGCGCGACGGGAACCGATTGCGCCGGCACGACGGCACGACGGCCCAGAAGCACCAAGCCTTGATCGGTCAGGCGGCGGAGATCGACGGTATGGCCGCCGCGCGCGCCACTGACGGCGATGGTCACGTGATCCGCGCCGGGCGCGGTCTCGGCATTCCCGGCAACTTTCGCGGCGAAATCGGCCGACACCCGCACCACGTCTGTCAGCCGCCGCGTCAGTTCCGCCGCAATCGTCACGCGGTGCTGCGTCCTTGTCGGATCGAAGACCTGCCGCAAGACGGCAATACCCCCCAACATGACAGCAGGAAAGTGTGACCCTGTTAAGCTGCTGCCGCCTTCACGCCGTCCCATTATCAAGGTCGTGTGTCAACGGGCGCCTCGACGGCGCCCCTTTCGAGCGTACCGCCGAGTGCCGCCCCAGTGGTTCCCTCCCGACACGACCCAAAACACCAGCCTGTACAGGGTCCCGGGTCACGATATGGTTGACCCGGGAACACTCATCTCGATTGTGGCATGACGGTAAATTCAGACGACGCCCTGCAGACGCTTCAGCGTGAGGTCCAGCGCTTACTGGGCCGGTGTTTGCTGCGGCTACAGCAATATGAACGCCTTATCAAAGCCATTGTGACGGAACGCGAAATCTCGGGGCCGGCACATGCCATCGAGTCGGTGAGGGCCGCGCGCATGAACGCCACCGCCGGCAAGACGCTTGGAACCTTGGTCGGCGAACTGCTCGGATCGTATCTTGTGACCAACGTGGTCGACACTCCGGCAAAGACCTCACCCGAGACCCCTGAAGCCCACATTTCAATCAGTTTCCAGCTGCAACTATCGGACGCGGAGTTTGCCCGGGTTGAGAATGGCCTGAAGGATTTGGTGCTTCTGCGGAACAACCTGGTCCATCATTTCATTGACCAGCATGACATCGGAACCCTTGACGGATGCCGTGGCGGCCATGATGCCTTGATCGCCGCCTATACCCGGATTGACCAACACGTCGAAGAAGTCCTGGCATGGGCTAACGACATGCAAAACCTTCGTCGGGCAAGCGCGGAGAGCGTGCAATCAGATGCATTCCGCGACTTCGTGGTAAATGGCATTTACCCGGATGGTACGGTGTTCTGGCCTGTCGCAGGCATTGTGGGCGCGCTGCGGGAGGCCTCCGGTGAGTTGGCTGTCGAGGGTTGGACGACCGTCGAAACGGCCGGCAGGTGGATTGTGGAGCGGTATCCTGAACAAAAGCCCGCGAAATATGGATGCAGCAGTTGGCGGCAGGTCTTGCATGACTCGCGTCTCTTCCACCTGCGGTACTTTGACGTCGGCGGGCAGCGGATTGCGCGCTATCGGGAAAAAGAACGCCCCACGACCCCACGTTGAGGACCGACCGCCGGCAGAGCGACCTGCCCCGAGACTTTCACCGCGATCGCTGTCTGACTGAATCTGGCGGAGCGAGAGTCCGCCATAACTATACTCAAAAGACCTTTTATCGTTTCTTTTCATATCACTAAGAATGGCTTGTGTTGCATATTGTGTAGCAAAATGTGTGGCAAAATTCGCATGGCCACGATGGCGGCTGAACACGCTGTCTCAAGCCCTCAAACGCACGCCCAAGGATAAAGCGGTTCGGACGGACCACCATCCCAAATCGTAGGTCGCTCGGTATGTTGGTTGCGGGGGCGCGCAACCTTCGTAAATTGCCTACGCTTAGGTGCTTCCTTTCAGCCTGAGCGTTCTAATCCCATCTTTGCCGAGTCGGGCCACCGGCTGATCTTCAAGGTAACGGCTCCCTACAGCTTCACCAACAACGGCACAGGCCCCCTTCTCTACATCGTGGTGAATGTGCGCGGCGATGACTATGAGCGGCCGGCGAACGCGCCGGCCCCACGGTCAGATCGACATGCAGAGGTATTTCACCTCCAGATAGTCCTCAATCCCATATTTCGAGCCCTCGCGCCCGAGGCCCGAGGACTTAACCCCACCAAACGGAACCTCGGCGGTGGAGATCAGCCCAGTGTTGATGCCCACCATCCCGTATTCCAACGCCTCGGCGACCTTCCACACCCGCGACAGATCGCGCGCGTAGAAGTAGGAAGCGAGGCCGAATTCGGTGTCATTGGCCATCGCCACCGCCTCCGCGTCGGTGTCGAAGGCAATAATCGGGGCAACCGGGCCGAAGGTCTCCTCTTTCAGGATGCGCATCCCCGGCGCGACATCGGCCAACACCGTGGGCTCGTAGAACGTGCCGCCGAGGACCGATCGGCGGCCACCGGTCACCACCCGCGCGCCTTTAGCGACCGCATCGGCCACATGCGTCTCGACCTTCGCTAGACCCTCGGCGTCGATCAGCGGGCCGATGTTCACGCCCGCCTCCATCCCGTCGCCCAACTGCAGCTTCGCGGTGGCCGCCGCCAGCTTCTCGGCAAAGGAATTGAGCACCGGGCGCTGCACGTAGATGCGGTTGGCGCAGACACAGGTCTGGCCCGAGTTGCGGTATTTCGCGATAAGCGCCCCCTCCACCGCGGCGTCCAGATCGGCATCGTCGAAGACGAGGAAGGGCGCATTGCCGCCGAGCTCCAGCGACAACTTCTTGATGTCATGCGCGCATTGCCGCATCAGGATTCGACCGACCTCGGTGGAGCCGGTGAAGGTGAGCTTGCGCACCTTCGGATTGCTGCAGAGCTCCAGCCCCATGCCGGCCGCATCGGTGCCGGGCAGCACGCTGAGAACTCCCGCTGGCAGCCCCGCCCGCTCGGCCAGCACCGCCATCGCAAGCGCCGAAAGCGGCGTCTTCTCCGCAGGCCGGGCGACGAAAGCACAGCCCGCGGCGAGCGCCGGGCCCACCTTGCGGGCGATCATCGCATTGGGGAAGTTCCACGGCGTGATCGAGCCCACCACCCCGATCGGCTGCTTCAGCACCAGGATACGCTTGTCGGGCTGGTGGCCGGGGATCACGTCGCCATAGATCCGTCGCGCCTCCTCAGCGAACCACTGGATGAAGCTCGCGCCATAGGCGATCTCGCCCCGCGCCTCGGCCAGCGGCTTGCCCATCTCGGCGGTCAAAATGCGGGCGAGATCCTCCGCGTTCTCCAGCATCAGCGCCTGCCAGCGCAAGAGGATCGCACATCGCTCCTTGGCAGTGCGCGAGGCCCAAGCCGGCTGTGCCGCATGGGCCGCGTCGATCGCCCGGCGCAGCTCGGTGGCGCCAAGATCGGCCACCTCCGCCACCAGCCCGCTGTTGGCCGGGTTGGTCACTGCGAAGCTGTTCGGCCCTTCAACCCAGCCTCCGGCCAGAAAGCCGCGGGTTTCGAGCAGGCTGGGGTCTTTCAGGTCGAGCGGCATAGCATCCTCTCAATAGGCGGCACGGTAGATGGCGAGCGCATCGGCCTCGCTGACCGGGCGCGGGTTGTTAACCAGAAGCCGGGTCTGGTTCATCGCATCACGGGCGAGGCGCGGCAGGATGCCCTCGGGGATGCTCATCGCCCGCAGGTTCTGCTGCAGCCCGCTCGCCCGAGACAGCTCGGCGAGCCGGTCGCAGAAGGCCGCCGCCCGCTCCTGGCCTTCGAGCGCCACCAGATCGGGGAAGACGAAAGGGGCCAGCTCGGTATAGGGCCCGGGCGCCACAACCGCGTTAAAGCGCAGCACATGCGGCAGCACCAGCGCGTTCGAAAGCCCGTGCGGGATGTGAAAATGGCCGCCCAGCGGATAGGCCAGCGCATGCACCGCCGCCACCGGCGAATTGGCGAAGGCCTGACCGGCCAGCATTGAGCCGAGGAGCATGTCAGACCGCGCGGCGAGGTTGCCACCCTCATGCACAGCCGTCAGCAGCGACCGGCCCATTAGCGTCAGCGCCTGGGTGGCGAGGATGCGTGACACCGGATTGTTGTTGGCGCTGGCCGAGGCATAGGCCTCGATCGCATGCACCATCGCATCTATCCCGGTGGCGGCCGTGATGTGCGGCGGGAGGCCCAGCGTCAGCTCAGGGTCGAGCAGCGCCAGATCGGGCAGGATCACCGGAGATACTACACCCATCTTCTCGTTGGTGCCGGTAGTGACGATCGAAATCGGCGTCACCTCAGACCCAGTGCCCGCAGTGGTCGGCACTAGCACCAGCGGCAGCCGCGGCCCCGTAGCATTGCCCACGCCATACATGGTCGCAAGCTCCTCATAACCGAGCGCGAGCACTGCGACGAGCTTCGATACGTCGAGCGAGGAGCCGCCGCCGAGGCCGACGACCCCCTGCACGTCCGCCGCCCGTGCTTGCTCGGCAGCGGCGAGGATCACATGCTCGGGCGGATCGGCCTCGACCTCGCTGAACAGCTCCGCCGACACCCCGGCCTCGGTCAGGATCGCCAGGGCCCGATCGACGATGCCTGTGCGCAGCATGCCCGGATCGGTGATCAGCATCACCCGCTCGCCTATCTCGCGCCGCACCCGCGGCCCGAGCTGGGCCAGACTGCCTGCCCCGAACTGGAGGCTTTTCACGGTATTAAAGATGAAAGGATTCATGCCAGCCTCAAACTTTCGGCGCCCCCGCGGGTCACCCTCCGAAACTCAATGTCGTTAGTACGATCAGGGCAAAGGCTACGGTCCCGCTGATCACCAGCAGCCGCAGCCGCTCGCGCTCCTGCGCCGCTTGGTCCGCGCGCAGCCGCGGCCGCGGCGTATAGGGCGGGATCTCGTGCCGGTAGGGGCTCGCCATCTCCATGGTATATGCGAGAAACCAGATCAGCGCCACGCCGAGCGCCCAGAACAGCAACGCCCAGGCCCAGATCGAGGGCATGCCCACCCGCCAGCTCCCGCCGTGAGCCGTGAGCCGGCCGAAGGCAACATTGCCGAACAGGAGCCCGGGCCCGACGGCCATGAAAAGCCAAGCGAGTACCGCCGACCATGCGGTGGAGCGCAGCGCCCGCGCCCGGGAGCCAACCCGAAGCGTTTCCTGCAGGAAGCGCTGCACCTCCTGCGCCTCCTCGCCGAAGGCACGGCGGTTGGTAATGGCCGAAATCAAGAGCACCGCGGTCAGGTTTGCGGCCATCCCCCAGGCAGCGGAATGAATCGTCCAAGGCCAGCGGCCCCAAGGCAGCTCCAGCCCGAGGAAGGACAGCACCTGATAGCCGAGCGGCTCGGTCAGCAGTACGCCGGCGATGCCGAAGCCGACCCCGGTTGCCGCCGCCGGCCGGGTGATCCAGCGCAGCCAGGTGATGCCCAGAAGCGGGGTCCAGAGCTGGAAGGACAAAGGCAGCGCCAACGCGCCCAGCGCCGAAAGGGTGACCGGCGTCAGCGACTGCATGAGCACCGACGCAAGGGTGAGAAGGCCGATGACAATGCGGGTCACGTTCACCGTCTCGGCACGCGAGAGTGCGGTATGGAAATAGACCTTGTAGACATTGCGCACCAGCGCCTCGCCGGCGGTGAGCAGCGCCAGACCGGCCATCACCTGCACCCCGGCAACGAGGCCAATGAGGAGCCAGGCCATGAACCAGGGCGATTTCGCGCCGAGGGAGGCGAGGAGCCCCGGCACCGCAAGATCGGGATTGGCCAGCCCGGCCGCGCCCACCGCCGCCACCCCGAAGGCGATCAGCCCGCCGAAGACGCCGGCTGTCACCCAGGTCTGGCCCGCGCCGAACGCGTTGGCCGAGCGCGTCGACATCACCACCTTCAGTGCAAGCGGGCTCGCCTGGAAGCCCATGAAGGCCATTGCGAGACTCAGGTTCGCCACCCCCGTGGCTGTAGGCACCTGGCCACCGTCGCGACCGAGGCCGGCGCTGAAGCGTATCACCCCCGCCACTACGAAGCGCAACCCGCCCGGATCGCCCACGGCCAGCGACTTCAGAGCCGCGTTCAGCGCGCCGAAGCCGCCGCTGGCGATCAGCGCCGCCCCGGCAAAGCCCGCGATCGCCGCGCCGAGTAGGATCGTCTGCACCGCACCAAGATAGCCCACGGCTCGCATGCCGCCGATCACCACATAGCCGAAGAGCACGAGGCCGAGGAGAACCCCCACCTCGAGCGGCGACACCGCATTGCCGGTAAGCGCCGCCAACAGCCTCGAGAGGGCGCGCAGCTGCAACCCGGCGAAGCCTACAGCGAAGAGCACGGCGACGGCTGTGGAAACCACCACCAGAAAATCGCTCTGGTAATAGCTGCGAAACAGCTCCGGCTGCGATGAGAGCCGGAGCCGCTGCGCAACGAACCAGACCCGTTTGAAGAATAACACCCCGGGCAGGGCGAGCGCGATCCCGGCCTCCATCAGCGCCGGCAGCCCGAAGCCGTGCGCCGAGATCTCCGTCGCGCCGCCGAGGAGGAACCAGCCCGATGTCGCAGCCCCGGCCAGGACTAGGACCGCGATCCAGGGCGACAGGCTGTGGCCGGCAGAGAAATAGGTCTCGGTATTATGGTTCGCCCGCGCTGCCAACCGCGCCCAGTAGAGCGTGACGGCCGCGTAGAAGAGGCCATAGAGCGGCAGCCAGATCGCCCCCCCGTCGCTCATTTCGGGTCCTCTAACGAGGCGGATTTCCGGTGAAAATGCGAGAAGGCACCGCGCAGGCCGTAGCGCGTCATCAGATAGGCGAGGAAGCCCACGGACAACGCACCAAACAGGGTTAGGCCGGCGTAGAAATCGGGCATCGACAGGCCGCCAACGAGCCAGCCCGAGATGAACACGATGGCCAGCACCCCAAAGGCGCCGATGCCCAGCGCCGTCTCGCCGGGGGTGAAGCCTTGGTCGAAGACCGCGTTGACGATGATATGCGCCACGAAGCTCGCCAAGATCAGCGCGACGCCGACGAGCGCCACTAGATAGCTGTTTAGCGCCATGCCCTCGAGCATAAAGCCGAGGCCCAAGAAGCCTAGCACGGCCCAGATCGCGAAAACGAGGATGCCTCGGTCGGTTTTCGGTGGCGCATTCATCGTGGCTCTCCGGCGGAAGGATCAGGGAAAGGCGGAGGGGGGCCGTCGCGGCCCCCGCCCAGCGTCAGCTGTCAGCACTGGCCTTGCCCCCGCGCGGCTTCGGCGCGGGCGCATTAGGCTCCGAATAGACCACCTTGGAGAGGTCCTGCAGTGTCTGGGTGCGGTGAATGTCGCCCTGGGTCAGTCCGATCTCACCCAGCAGCTGGTCAACGAAGGGTGCCTGGCTGCGGTAACGCAGCGCTGAGCTGACCACCTGCTCGGCCAAGTTGCCGTCGCGCGGCCCTTCGCCCGAGCTCCCGCCGGCCCCGCCGCCGTGGCCCACGCCGGAGAGGCCCGGAAGCCCCTCGACATGCATGATCTTGATGCCCTCGATCTTCTCCATCGGCTTAACACTTTCGCGGATGATCGCCGGCAAGTTCTCCACCAGCGCCCTGTGCAAAGCGCTCTTCCGGCTCGCGTCCGAGCGCAAGTTCTCGGCGGCATTGAGCTTCTCCTTGCCCTCCGCCTCGACGCGGTAGCGTTCTTCAAGCGCGGCTACTGCCAGCCGGTCGGCATCGGCGCGATCCTTGGCCGCCACCTTCTCCGCCTCGGCGATGAGCTTCGTCTTCAGCGCTTCGGTCTCTGCCGCCTTCTCGGCCTCGATCAGCTCGATGCGCTTCTGGCGGGTAGCTATCTCGGTGTCGCGGATGGTCTGCACCCGCTCGGCCGCCTCCACCGCGGCGGCCCGCGCCGCCTCAGCCACCGCAAGCGCTTCAGAGCGCTCCTTCGACTTCATCGACACCGCGATTTCGCGCTGCTGCTCTTCGATCTGCAGCAACTCGCGCCGCTTAATCTCCAGCCGCTCGATCTCGCGCTCCATGTCGATCCGAGTGCGCTCGACATGCTCGCGCTCCTTCAGCTTCACCTCTTCGATCTCGCGTTCACGGGCGGCGTTCTCCGCAGCGATCTCCGACTTGCGCTGGGCGCGTTGAATCGACACCTCGGCCTCGTGGTCGAGTCGTGCATATTCTGTGTCGCGGGCGATCTCGAGCGAGCGCTTCTCGGCCTCGAGGTTCTTAGAGCGCATCGCGACCATCGTGTCCTTCTCGATGTCGTTGCGCTTCTTCTTGCGGCTCTCGATCTGCTCGGTGAGCCGGGTCAGGCCCTCTGCGTCGAAGGTGTTCGACGGATCGAACAGCTTGATGTCTGTCTGGTCGAGCGAAGTAAGCGACACGCTCTCAAGCTCAAGCCCATCCAGCGCCAAGCTTTCCGCCACCTCCCGCTTCACCTCGCGTACGAATTCCTGCCGGTTCTCATGGATGTGCTCCAGCGTCATCTTAGCGGCGGCGCCGCCCATCGCGTCGACGAAGCGGCCCTGGACCAGGTCTTTCAGCTGTTCGGCGTTCATCGTGCGGTTGCCGAGCGAGCGGGCCGCGGTCGCCACCGCGTCGTCGTTCGGCGCGACGCGCACGTAGAATTCTACGGTCAGCTCCACCCGCATCCGGTCCTTGGTAATCAGCGACCGCTCGCGCACCCGGGTGACCTCCAGGCGCAGGGTGTTCATGTTCACCTCGGTGATGTCGTGCAGGATCGGTAGCACAAAGGCGCCTCCGCCCATGACGACCTTCTCTCCGCCGAAGCCTGTGCGGACGAAGGAGATGTCCTTGCTCGAGCGCCGGTAGAGCCAATGAAGCAGGTAGGCGCATACGGCGATGACGATCGCGGCAAGGATAATGATGGCAATGACGTCTGCACCCTTCATTGGCGTGCTCCTTCAACGTGCGTCAGAGAATAGGGGATCGGGTAGGAAGGTCGGCGAATGGACTCAGGCATTGTCCGACACCTCCGTGGCGAGGACGCCGGTCGCTAGCACGGCAAGGCCGAAGGCCATCCGGTTGATGAAATCGGCAAGGTTGTAGGCCACGCTGAGCGACCCGTCATCGACGTAGCCGCCGAACGAGGTGATGAAGTTGCCGAGCGGGTAGATCGCCCAACCGACCGTAACGATCAGCCGGAGCCAGAAGTAACCGCGCTGCATTGGCCGGTTCAGCGAGCCGCGGATCACCTCATCCATCCGGCCGAAGAACAGCTCGCCCAGGATGTAGAGCCAGAAGATGAGTCCGATTAGGAAGGCCAGTGTCGGATGCATGAAGCCCGCCTCGCCAAGGTATCGCACGAAGACCATCAGGACTGACACAACAACGAGACGCCAAAACAGGCCGATGCCAACCTTGCCGGCCTGCCGCGCGAAAAAGTAGAGCGCGATCACCTGAAGCGGCATCGATATCGCCCAACCGACGTAGTGGTAAACGATCGGCACCTTTCCGACCGCGGCCCAGGCCGCGCGCGCGTCGAACACCGCGGCCACGCCGACGAGGGCGGCCAACCCGCAGAGCGTCACCGGAACCTTCCAAGCCCGCCCTACCCAGCCGCTGCCGATAAAGAGCAACACCGTTGTAGCAGCGAGGCCGAACAGGGCGACCGAATAGCTCGCCGCCGTCAGGTCAGTCGTCTGGAAAACCGCCATCTCAACTACTCCCTTGAAGCGTCATTTTGTTGTCGGTCATGGCCGGGCCCTCAGATCTGCGTGCGGATATGCGGCGAGCGGGCATAAAGCGCGACCATCGGCACGATAAGCAGCCCGAAGATGAACTGCTGCCACTGGAAATCGAGCCCGATGCCGATCAGAAATGATGATAGCACCTGCAGCACCAGCACGCCGATCACGGTGAAGCCGTAGCCGCCCTGCCCGCCGAGAAGCGAGGTGCCGCCCACCACCACCGCAGCGAGGGTTAGGAACAGGTACTGGTCGCCCACCCCGATGAAGCCGCCGCCGCTCCAGCCCAGGAGCAGGCTGCCGGTCATAGCCGCGAAGAAGCCCGAGACGGCATACATCATCACCCAGTAGCGCAGCTCGGAAATCCGCACCCGCTTGGACGAGGTGCGGTTCACCCCCACCGCATAGAGGTAGCGGCCGTAGAGCGTGATCCGCATCCCCACGATGAGGATCAGCGCGATCACTGCCCAGATCGCGATGGTGGGCGGGAACGGCAGGCCGAGGGTCGAGCCGTTCATCGCCGAAAGGTTGGTGAGCCAAGCTGGCACCGTGCCAAACACGTTGCCGCCATAGGCGGTGCCGATCGAGGTGACGATCTGCACCCCGCCCGAAATTGCAAAGCCAGTGCCCAGCGTCACGATCAGCGCCTGGCCCTGCAGCCGGAAGCTCAGGAATCCGTTGACAACGCCGAGCAAGGTACCGACCGCCAGTACAATGATGGTGGCCAGCCAGGGCGGCACCCCGAGCCCGATCAGGTAGAGCAGCCCCACATTGGCCGCGCCGATAATGAAGGGGATCGACAGATCGAGCCCGCCCAGCAACGCCACCAGCGTCTGGCCCACCGAGGCGATGCCGAGGAACGAGGCGAAGAGCAGCATCGATTTGATGTTCATCGTCGAGGCGAAGCCGTCGATGTTCATCGAGCCGACCGAGAAGAGTCCGGCCAGCACCATGATGCCGATGAAGGCAGAGCGGTTCTCCTCGAAATGCCGGCCGATGGTTCGGGTTAGCACCAGGATCGCCAGGAGGATGAGTAGCGAGAGCACGTTCCAGACGTTCAAGAACCCGTCGACCGTCAGCGACAGCACTAGGAAGGCGAGCAGGATCAGTGCGAGCCCGATCAGTGGCCCGCGGAACCGCCGCCAGACCCCCCGCAGCTCGCCCGGCTCGCCCTCGGTCCCCGGCTCGGGCACGAACTGGCCGAGCACGAAGCGCCAGCCCCAGACGAAGGCGGCGAGCGTCGCGATCCCGGCGAGGATGACGACCTGCACCGAACTGCCCTGGACAAAGCCGTAGATCACCCCGATCGCGGTCAGGATCAGGCCAGCGGCCAGGCCGACGATGCGGGCGGGCAGGCTCAGCTGCGGCGTGGAGGGCGGCGTCATCTGCTACCCTCCTCTGCTGCCGGGGCGGCAGCGCCGAACCCCTCGGGATGGCGTATCATGAAGGCGCCGAGCAGCACGGTCGCCACCACCACCACTGCCACCGCCGGGGCAATGCTGCGGCGGCCCGAGTGGGTGATCGCCACCCGCAAGAAGACCGCGAGCACGACCAGCAGCAAGAGCCCCGAGACGATCGGCGCAGCGACGCTTCGCAGCGCGGCCTCCGCGGCGCTAGGCGCGGACACCTCGAGCGGGCCGACGTAAAGCCGCCCGGGGTCGATCGGCGGCAGCGGATGGGCGGCCAGCGCCTGCGCCGCAGACGCTGCTGTATCGTAGTCGTAGCCCGCATGCAGGATCACGCCCAGCGCCACCACCGACAGAACCACGAAGTAGAGCAGCGGCGAGAAATTTCGCACATGGCGTTGGATGAAGGGGATCAGCAGCGTCAGGAGCAGTGACAGCACCAAGATCGTGCCATAAGCGAGGCTGGTAACGAAGCTTTGCACCGAGCCGAAGCTGAAAGTGGCGAGTCCGTAGGTGATCAGATAGAGGTTCACCGCGCCGAGGAAGCTGCCGAACACCCCCCCCCGCCCGCCGGCTAGTGAGGCCCCGCCCAGCACCAGCGCGGTGACCGCGATCAGCGTATAGGTCGTACCTTGCGAGGGATCGCCCGACGAGATCAGCGCGGTGAAGCAGATCGAGGCGAGCCCGGCATAGCAGCCCGAGATCAGATGCGCGCCGATCCGCACTAGATAGATCGGAACCCCGCTCGTGTACGCCGCCCGCTCGTCCGAGCCCATCAGTCGCAGATGAGTGTAGAACGCCGTCTGGGTGAACAGGATCCAGGCGAGCGAGGCCAGCAGCAAGATCAGCAGCACCGGCGAGAAGATCGTGGTGCCAAGCCCCCAGCTCGCCATCCAGTCGGGCGCCATGCCGCCCGGCCTCGGTAGGATCACCAGGTTGATCCCCGACATCGCCAGATAGCCCGAGAGAGAGACGATGATCGGTTGCACCCGGACGTATATCACGATCAGCGCGAAAAGGAACTGATAGAGCGCACCGATGAAAACGGCATAGCCGATCACCGCGAAGGGGTTGTTCAGCACCCCCGCACCGTGCAGCTGGATCATCGTCACGTTGATGAAGCCGATCAGCGGACCCACTGAGAGATCGACGGTGCCGCGACCGGCAATCACCACCGCCATCAGTGCGTAAGTGGCCAGCACCAGCGGCGTAGCCACGATGATTGCGCTGCCGATCCCGGCGCTGGTTATCAACGTGGGCGCCCTTAGCACGTCGAAGCTGAGCAGCAGGAAGAAGAGCGTGATCGGCATTAGCAGGAACGGGTTCGACCGCCCGCCGAGCGCCGCTTGGGTGGCAGGCGCTGAAGCCGAAACCTGCAGCGAGACCGCCGGCACCCCGGTGCCGATCTGCTCGGGCCGGCTCATCGCCCCAGCTCCCGGGCCGGGCGGCCCTCGCTGTCGAACTCCACGATCTTTATGCGCCGGCCCTGGGCTTGGCGCTCGGCGGGCAGATCGCGCGGCGCAGCGCGCTCGGGGGCGGGCACCGGCCGAGCCGCCGCCATCGCCGCCTTGATCTCGGCAGGCACAGTTACGTACACCTTCACCTGGTCGCCCTGCGCCGGCGACGGCCCCTCGGCTAGGCCTGCGCCGCCCGGCACAAGGCCATGCGCGGACGCGAGACCCGACCCGTCAGTCTGGCCGAACATAGCCTCCAGGATGCGCTTCGGCTCCAGCCGCCGACCGTCGAAGGCGTCGAATGGGGTGCCGTTGCGGAACACGATCACCCGGGTGGCGAAACCCAGGAACTCCTCAAGCTCCGAGGACATGTAGACGACCGACTTGCCGTCCTCAGCATAGGCGCGCAGTTGGCGGTAGAGCTCAGACTTGGCACCCACGTCGATACCGCGGGCCGGATCGTTAAGCACGATGATGTCGGGCCGCATGGCGAAGCCGCGGCCGATCAGCACCTTCTGCTGGTTGCCACCGGACAGCGAGGTGATCTTGTCACCCCGGTCGCCGTATTTGATCAGCAGGTTCTCGGCCTCGCGCTTGAAGATCGTCCCGAGGCTCGGCCAGTCGATGATCCCCAGAATGCCGGCGCGCCGCTTCTCGCGGTAGAGCGGCATCACCATATTCTCGAAGATCGAGAGTGAGGCGAAGATGCCCTCCTTCTTGCGGTCGCCCGAAACGAAGGCGATCCGGCCCGCGACCGCATCGGCGAGGCTGCGCACTTGCTTGCTCTCGCCCCGCGGCCCTATAACTTCGATCCGCCCTGCCGCCGGCGTGATAACCCCGGCCAGAGCGCGCACGAACAGGTCCTGCCCCTGGCCGTCAAGGCCGGCGACACCGACCACCTCGCCGCGGCGCAGCTCGAAGTCGAACGGCCGATCGCCCGGGTGCAGCGCGAGGCCGCTGGCCAGCAGCGATCGAACTTGCGCGCGCGGCCGCGGCGCCTCATGCGCAACATGGCGCTCGCCCTGATCCTCGCCAGTCATCAGCGCAAGCAGGTTCTTCTCGGTGATCTCGCCCTTCTCCAGCACCCCCATGTCGCGCCCGTCGCGCAGCACCGTGGCGCGGTCCGAGATTCGGATCAGCTCCGCGATCCGATGGGTAACGATTAACACCGTGGTGCCGCGATCGCGCAGCTCGCGCATCTTGGCGAAGAGCCGCTCGGTGCTATCGAAGTCGAGCGCGGCCGAGCTTTCATCGAGGATCAGGATGCGCGGCTCGCTCAACAGGCCGCGGGCGATGGTGATCCACTGCTTCAGCCCCAGGGGCAGGCTGCCGACCAGCGCGAAGGGGTCGACCGCCTCGCCGGAAAGCTCGAACATTAGCTCAGCCGCGCGGCGCACCTTCTGCTCCTGCGAGAGCGTCTTAGTGAAGAGCCGGTCGGCCCCCATGAAAATGTTGTCCACCACCGTGCTCTCATCGGCCACCAGCACCTCTTGGTAGACCGTGGCGATGCCGAGCGCGCGACTTTCCGCCGGCGTCGAGGGCGTCTCGCCGAGTATCGAGACCGAGCCGCTGTCGATCGGCAAGATGCCGGAGACGACTTTTGCCATAGTGCTCTTGCCGCAGCCGTTACCCCCGACGATGGCATGGATCTCGCCGGCCCGGGCCGAGAAGCTCGCGCCGTCCAGCGCCCGAGTCGGCCCAAAATATTTCTTCACGTTGCGCACGACGATCGTGTCGTGCGCATGCACTTCGGCCTCGTTTTCGGGATCGTCGTTGAACATGGCTATCCTGCGGGGTCCGCTTTGGAGGTCCAGGTTGGTACGGCGGGCGGAGGAGAGAGGAGCCCTTGCCGGGCTCCTCTCTTGCGCTTGGCGGCGGCTACTTTGCGGGCTTGTAGGCCCTCGGATCCGCCGGGTGCAGGAAGAACTGGTCGAGATACGCCGGGTCCTGCCCCCATTTCTCGGGGCCGACTGCAAGCCAGTCCGCCGAGGTGAGCGAGCAGTCCTCGTTCATCACCTTCTTCAGGTCATCGAAGTTCATCTTCACTGGGTCGACGAGGATCGACTGGATCTTCGGCCCCTGCCCCTCGAGCGTGCGCATCATCACGTTCCAGATCAGGTCGATCTCGTCGGCCGGCGGCCAGACCTGGAAGGAGGTCTTCACGTAGTTGGGGTGCTTGCGCCAGTAGCAAAGCGCCCCGAGCTCGCCGCCGATCGCAACCGGCACGTTGCCGCGGCCGGACTGCTGCACAGCGCGCAGCACGCCCATCTCAGCGGCAGACTGCACCACTATGCCGTCCAGCTTGCCGGGGTGGGTGGCGAGCCATTTCTGCACCTCGCCTTGGGCCACCTGGTCGGTCCACATGCCCGCCACGTCGCCCACGATCTTCACCCCGGGCGCAGTCGCGAGGCCCGCCTTCACGCCGCGGTCCTGGCTGTCGGAGCCTGAGGTGCCAGGAATGCCCTCGACCACGAGGACGTTACCCTTGCCGCCTAGCTGGTCGGCCATGTCCTTGCCGATCTCGTAGCCGGCCACCTGATAGTTGACCGAGGAGTTGATCGAATACGGCGAGGTTAGGTAGCCCGTCAGCGAGAATACAGGGACCCCATGGTCATGCGCGTATTGCACTGTCGCGTTAAGCGCGGTGGGGTTTGAGCAACAGACGAT
Source organism: Paracoccaceae bacterium (assembly GCA_028875855.1). GTDB lineage: Bacteria > Pseudomonadota > Alphaproteobacteria > Rhodobacterales > Rhodobacteraceae > Solirhodobacter. The sequence continues at coordinate 23,986 of JAGWVA010000008.1, read as the reverse complement.
TATCGCATCCACCCCCTGGTCCACGAGCTGGCGCATTTGCTGGATCTGAGTCGAGTCGTTCAAGTTCGACTGGGTGATGACCAAATCGCTTAAGAGGCCGAGCGACTTCCATTCCGGGATGATTTTCTTCTGCAACTCGGCCATCACCGCCGCGCGCCAGGTGTTGCCAGCATAGGAGCTCGCATAGCCGATCTTCCACGGCGGCGCGTGCTTGGCTGTGAAGTTGCGCCATGCGCTTGTTCCGACCGGCTGGGCCGGATCAAGCATGGCCTTGTTGTATAGCCGTTTGACGACATCCGGGCTGATCTCGTCGAGGCCTTCGGCCAGGGCATGGGCGACGCCGCCCGCGACAAGGGCGCCGGCGAGTGCCAGGCTTACTAATTTCCGCATTCCGTCCTCCTCCGTACTGCAGTTTCAGGGGGCCGCCGAACAGAACTCGGGCGGCAGCGAGCCTTTCAGTCGTAGAAGTCGTAGGGCGCCTTCTGGAACGCCGCCCAGTTGTCGGGGTCGTGGCCGGTCACCACCATAGCGTTGGTGTCGGCCGCGACGCGGCGCAACTTGGCCACCGAGTCCGCCGCATCGGCCGAGGACACCACGAGCCCCGGCAGCGCCTTGTTGTTCCAGTGGTCGAGCGTGTAGGCCGCGTCGATCGTCAGCAGCACCGGCCCGGTCTTAGGCAGAGTGACGAGGAACGACTGGTGGCCGGCGGAATGGCCCGGAGTGAAGATCATCCGGATCGTTCCGTCGCCGAACAAGTCGTAGTTGTCGGTGTATTCTCCGCCGAGATATTTCCAGTTAAGCCCGGGCCGGTCGAAATCTGCGCGGATGTAGGCCGGAGCAGCGAACCAGTGCGGCTTGAATGCATAGTCCCATTCGGCTCGCTGCACGAAATACTGCGCCTTCGGGAAGCGGCCGATGGCGCCGGTATGGTCGAGGTGCAGGTGCGACTGCAGCACATAGCGCACCTGATGCGGCTCGACGCCCACCGAGCGGCACTGGTCCACGCAGTTCTCTGACAAGTCCATGACCGGGTCGTAGGCATCGACCACCGCGCCCCAGTGGCCGCGCTTGTCGATCGCAGCCTCCACAGCGTTGCCGCCGTCTATCACCACATTGCCCTGGGGATGCTTGATCAGGAACCAGGGCACAGGGATTTCGTAGTCCAGCTCGCCCTGGTTCATCTTAATGTATTTCAGCTTGGTCCGCAGTCGCCCGGTCTGGAACATGTGCAGCTCGATGCCCGAGGAGTTGCGTCGCCGGCGCACCGGCTCATGCGTCGGGCGGCCGATCGCTGGACGGGGGGCGAGATGGCTGGTGGCGGACTTCGTCGCCAAGGATCCCGGCTCGAGCTCTACCTGCTGGCCCTTGTCGTCGAATTGTACGATCTTCATGGCGTTACCCTTGATGGTTCCGAGCCGATTGCGTCAGGTCCGTTCGTCGATGATGCGTAGCGCTTCCTTCAGGTAGACGGAGAACAGCGGATAGTTCTCCGACATCGGGAAGTGGCCGATGTCTTCCATCTCGATGTAGATGCCGCCGGGGATCTGCCGGGCCGTCGCCTCGGTAGCCTCTGGCGGGGTTAGGAAGTCGTAGGTGCCGGTTAGCATGATGACCGGGCAGCGCCTGGTGTCGATCTCGCCCAGCCTGGACCGCAGGTCGTGGTCGATCGAGTAAAAGTAGAGGTCACCTTTGAACACTTCCGAGCCCTGGGTGTAGTAGTGCCAAGTCAGCCAGCGTCCCATGTCAGGGCTCTGCGGCGCCATCAGGTCCCAAACCCCGCTGGCGCAGACCTGCGCGGCGTTGGCATGCGGATGCCGCCACCAGTCGAGGTAGAAGCCCGGCGAATTCTCCGCCGCCTCGACCGGGATCACCGCGCGGAACCTGTCGGGATGGTGCAGCGCCAGCTGCAGCGCTACGTTGCCTCCAAAGGATGAGCCCATAAAGATCGGGCGCTCGAGCTCCAGCGCATCGCAAAGCGTGACGATAAACTTCATGTAATGCTCTGCAGTGAGGATATATTCCTCCTTCCACCACTCCTTGTTGAGCGGAGGGTCGGATTTGCCGTGCCGCGCCAAGTCGTAGGCAATCACGTCGTAGCTCGCGGTGATGTCAGGGTCTTCCAACAGACCGCGCCACTGGTGGTTGTGGCAGCCCGCGGTGTGCTGGCAGACCAGCGGCTGGCCGGTGCCGTTGCGCAGGTAGAACACTTTATATTCGCAGCCGTCCACGTCGATGGTCACGTAGCGGCCGATGACCGGCGAATGCTTTGCCATAAGGCTCTCCCTGGGCTGTAGGCGGTCCGGCTGCGGCCTGCGCAGCGCGGCGGCGGCGGTCAGACTGGCACGCCGACCTTGCGCAGCAACTCAAATTGAACGGTGAAATTGCGGAGGTTCTGCATGAGCACGAGTGTGTTGCCCTCGATCTTCAAGTCGCGACGGAAGCTCGCGGCCCAGATCCCGTGATACATCGGCGCCGGCACAGGCCGGGCGAATTCGCGCCAGGTCTGCGGGCTGGCGCGCAGTGCGAAGTCGTAGGCATCCATCGGCGAAGGGTCGACGTTGATGCGGTAGACCTTGCCATCGTGCATTTCCACGATGACCTTCTGGGTGCCCATGTCCCACATGTAGGAACAGGTGAAATATCGCGCCATTGCCCCGATCGTCGGGTCGCGGTCGGACGCTTCGCTGAACCGCTGGGCCCAGTCGCGGACGCTCATCACCATCAGCATTCCTCCCGTCGCTGCGGCTGCACGGGACCGGCCCCACCGCCTTTAGTTGAGGGCATCCAGTTGACCGCGATTCTAAATTTTAGTCACCGTTCAGTGCGCTGAACACTTTCTGTTTGACTGAACGATAGACAGCGAGCTAAATAGCTGTCAAGGGAAAAACTGCAAAGCCTCGACCGTGGCCGAAAAAGCTACGAAGGCTTGCTTGTGTTAGTTGTGAGGCCTGCGAATGGATGACGATGAAGACCTGCGCCAGAAACTGGTTCCGGCCGTAGAACGGGCATCACGCATCCTGGATTTCGTGGCCAGGTCGAAGACCTACCCGAACCTCTCATTGCTGGCGCGCGAGCTCGGTATCGCAAAGAGCTCGGTCCACACGCTCTGCAACACGCTGATCCAGCTCGAACTGCTGATCCGCCGGCCGGACCAGACCTTCCAGCTAGGCCAGCATGTCATGCGCTGGTCGAACGCCTTCACCCAGCAATCCGACGTGGCCACCGAATTCGCCTCTATCTGGGACCAGGAGACCGAGCTACCGGGCGCCACCATAACCCTCTCTGTGCTCGACGGAAGCGAGGTGGTCTACATTGCCGCGCGGAACTCCGAAGCCAGCCATTCGCTGATCGATTTTCGCGCCGGCATGCGCCTGCCCGCGGCCTTCACCGCGACCGGCAAGGCCTTCCTCAGCCACATGAGTGACGCCGAGGTGCGCCGGCTCTACGGCGAGGGACTACCCGAGCCGCGCACGCCGTTCAGCGTGCGCTCCCTAGACGCACTGATGCAGGAGCTCGATCACACCCGCAGTCAAGGCTTCTCGATCGATAACCAACAGCTTGTCGAGGGTATCGTCTGCTTCGGCGCCTCAGTGCTCAACTCGCGCAACCGGCCGATCGCAGGCGTCGCGGTGAGCCTGTTGGCCGAGCGGCTCTCTGACGAGGACAAGGAGCGGATCATCTCCAACGTCCAGCGCATCGCCACCCGGCTCTCACACCGGATGGGTGCCGATCTTAGTGCCGACGGGGGCTAAGCCGGCCTGAGCGCTTCCGGCGGAAAGTCGATCCTACGCGGCGCGGCAGCAAATCCGGTGCCTCTGAGGTTTGGGCGCACATCAACGCCGGAAAGGCTTTTGATGAAAGTCACTGATCTGACGGTTTTCGCCACGTAACTGCTTATCAACGCACCAGGCGCCCCGGCCGGTGCTCGACCAGCTCGCGCTGCCCAACCCGGGCTACGGGCCCGAAGGCATCAGCGCCGACGGAAGGGGCGCGCTATATCTCGGTAGCCTTACCGAAGGCTGGCTCGTTCCCATCGACCCGGCAAGCGGCGCGATCACCGAATTCTTGGCCCCCGGAGCCGGCGGCGGTGCTTTCAAAGGAAATTCGCTTGAGTGACGACCGAAGGTTAGATAGCATCAAGCTATGGCCGTTAGCCATCCGTTCCCCACTTCAACACCTGCGCCGAGATCATCCGCCAGGCCGTCAAGGATGTACATCCGGTTCCCTCTGTCGCTGCGGAACGTCGAGAATTTGCTGCACGAGCCCGGTATTGACGTCTGCCATAAGACGGTCCGCTTCTGGTGGCATCGGTTCGGGAGTTTGTTTGCATCCAAGATGCGCAAGCGGCGCGTCGAAGGCATTCGGTCCAGCCACTGGCGGTGGCACCTCGACGAGGTTTCGTGAAGGTCAACAGCGAGCGCCATTACATGTGGCGGGCTGTCGATCACTACGGAGAAGTCCTCGATATCTTCATAACGAAGACGCGGGACAAGAAGTACCCATTGACATTCCTCAAGAAATCTCTGAAGCAGCATGGATCCTCTCAAACGAGCGTCACGGACAGGTTGCTGTCCTACGGCGCCGCATTACGGGAATTTGGCTCAGCGACCGGCAGGAGACCGGTCGCTGAGCCAAAAATCGGGCGGAGAATTCCCACCAGCCTCTCCGAAGGCGCGAGCGGGCGATGCTGCGCTTCTAGCGAATGCGAACGTTACAGAAGTTCGGCGTAGTTCATGCTTCCGTCGTCAACCACTTCAACCAGAAGCGTAGCCTATCCTGCCGTTCCCTCTTCAAGCAGACCCGCGCATCTGCTCTCGCCGAGTGGAGGGGCCTTTTCGGAGAATGAGGGGCACACTCCCTGCCCTACCAGAGACTGGTTCGCGTTCGTCTGCCAGCACCGCCGCTTCCCCCCGCGAAAGCGTTCTCCTCATTCGGCTAAGGCAGGATTTTTCCGTTGCTTTAGAAGATTATGCGGGTAGGGCTGAGCACAGGCCGCTGCGCCATAAGGCCCGGAAGCGGTCTCTAAGGGCCGATTTTCTCCGGACCTGATGACTGCGCCGATTTGGTGAATTTCTCATAAGCCACTGTAGATATTGGCGAAATTCAAGACATGGAAATTGCTTTGATTGGAGTCGCGTTTGGGGCTGCCGCGACCGGGTTCGGAAGTTCTTAGGCCATGGCCCGTTCCAGTCTCTGCTTCCGGCGCTCCCAGTCGGGCATCACTTTGTCGAGGAGATCGAAGAAGGCTGCCCCGTGATGGGGTTCGGCCACGTGGCAGAGTTCGTGGGTGATCACGTAGTCGATGGCATCGACCGGCGCCTGCACGAGGCGGCGGTTCAGTAGCAGACGTCCGGCCGGTGACATGGACCCCCATCGCTGCCGGGTCTGACGAACGATGAGACCCTTCGGCCTGAATGCCTCGGGATCCGGGAACAGACCGAGACAGAGTTCGATCCGTTCCGGAAACTTGATGTGAGCCCGATCGCGGTACCATGCCTCGACCAGGTCGCGTGTAACCTCCGGCCTGGTCGGCCGGTGAGTCTGCACGACGATGAAGCCGCGGATCAGCTTCACGCTTTCCTGGACATGCGGGACGACCTTCAGCCGGTACTGGCGCCCTAGGTAAAGATGCGTTTCTCCGGTGACGAACCTGCGCTCCGGCGTCCGCGGCAGGAATTGCGCGAAATACCGCTGCTGCCTTGTGACCCATGCCGCGCGCTTCCGCAGCCTGGCTTCAATGGCCTCTAGTGTCGCGTCCTCTGGGGCCGCGATCACCACCGACGCATCCGGCTCGACGGCGATCTCCAGTGTCTTCCTCGGGCGGCGGACGATTTCGTATCGGATCTCGTGCTCACCGTACTGCAGGCAATGCAATTCCCGCGTCATGCCGCGAACCGGGCCCGGGCGAGGTCCATGATCTTCAGTTCGAGATCGTCGAGCACCTCTACAGGAAGGTCCACGCCCCTCTCGTCACGCAGGACGTCGAAGAAGAAGTCATCGATGGCGTTGCGCAGATTGTTCTGGGCCACCTCGTTCGACCAGATGTCCACGATCAGGTGGGACTTGATGATGTCGATGATCTGTTGAGCGATCGCTGCGACATCGTCGCCGGCTACCAGCTCATCGCCGTCGGTCTTGAGCCGACCGTCCAGGATCCCGAAGAACGCCTGCGCATCCTCATCGCCCCGGATGCTCTCCGGAACATCCAGGCCCCGATCCTTGCGCGCGACCTTGCTCGCGAGGTCCACGACGCTATTCAGATATTCGCGCTCGGACAGTCGCTTCTCGCGATAGGCGCGGATGGTCTCTTCGAGCAGTTCGGAGAACTGTTTGTAGAACGTCGGATCCTCATCCATCTTCTCGGTGATCGCCCGCCGGGTCGCGCTGGCGATGCGATCGGCCCTCGAGGCCTCGGAGACCCCCGTCTCTTCTACGACGGCCTTCAGCGCGTCGGGATCGTTGATGTTGACCACCTCGATGATGGTCTCCGCCGGCATTGCCACGACGTGGTCATCAAGGAGCTTCTGGATCTTCGGCTCGAACTCGCGGACATCGACCGTCTCCTGGTAGCGGAGCTGGACCGAGCGCTTGAGTTCGGAGAACTGTTTCCAGTCGCGTTTCAGGGAATCGATCTTGGCCTCGTCGAAGACATCGAACAGCTTGTCGGACGAGAGCGAGATGTGCAGGCAGCGGCTGAATGCCTTGAGGCGCGCGTAGAACTCATGGCGCAGCGCCTCGTCAGCGAGGTGCTGCTCGAACTGTTCCATGTCCTTCTTGTTCCGCACCGGCTTGAAAAGGTCCCAAAGCTGATCGTGCAGCTGGGGCAGCTTGCGGATCTCCTCCCGGACATCGTGAACCGTCCCTGCGAGGTCCGCAGCCTCGTAACCTTCGAAGGCGCTATAGGTCGTCAGGGCGCTGTCCAACTCGCCCAGCAGCCCCTCGTAATCGACGATGAAACCGAACTGCTTTTCCGTGCCGCCGTCCTCGTAGAGACGGTTCACGCGCGCAATCGCCTGGAGAAGGTTGTGTTCCTTCAGGGATTTGCAGACGTAGAGCACCGTATTCCGGGGGGCGTCGAAGCCGGTGAGCAGCTTTGAAACGACGATCAGGATCTCCGGATCGCCGGAGCCCTTGAAGGCATCGATGATCTGGCGGTTGTACTCCTCTTCGGTCTTGTACCGCGCCATCATCTGAGACCAGAAGCGGCGCACGAGGTCCTTGGACTCCTGGTCGACCTCCTCGTTGCCCTCGTTCTCGTCCGGCGGGGAGATGACGATGGCGCTCGTGACGTGGCTGATCTCGTCGAGAACCTCCTTGAAGCGGACCGCCGCCGCCTTCGAAGGAGCAACGAGCTGTGCCTTGAAGCCAGTCCCTTGCCAGTGCTGGCGATAGTGCTCGGAAATGTCGAATGCCTTGGCTCGGATGGCCTGGTCGGTCTTCGACAGCGCGTCCATCCGGGAGAACTTGCGCTTGAGGTCGGCCTTCTGGCTGTCAGTCAAGCCCTCGCTGATCTTCTCGAACCATCGGTCGATCACGGTGCCCGAGACCTGCTGCTCCACGAGCCGCCCCTCGTAGAGCAGCGGCACGACGGCGCCGTCGGCGACAGCCTCGTCGATGGCGTAGCGGTGGATCAGCCGCCCGAAGGTCGAAAGCGTGTTCTTCTCCTTCTTCAGCAGGGGCGTTCCGGTGAAGCCGAGGTAGCAGGCCTTGGGCAGGAGGCGCCGCATCTTGGCCGCGAACTGGCTGTGGCCGCCGTAGCGACCCGTCTGCGTCCTGTGGCTCTCGTCCACCAGCACGAAGATGTTCGGGTCGTCGTCCGCCAGCTTGCTGTTCTTCAGCGTCGTGTCGAACTTGTTGATGATCGTGGTGACCAGCGGAGCCTTGTTCTGGACGAGCTCCAGAAGGTGAGCCCCGCTCGTCGCGCGGACCGGCTCCAGGTCGCAGGACTTGAAAGTGTCCTTGATCTGCTTGTCGAGATCATCTCGGTCCGTGACGATGATGATCCGTGGGTTCTCGATGCTGCGCTCGAGAGCGAGCGACCGACCTAGCATCACCATCGTAAGCGACTTGCCCGAGCCCTGCGTGTGCCAGATCACGCCGCCCTTGCGCGCGCCGCTCAGGTCATGCTGCTTGACCGTTTCGACCGCGCGCCGGATGCCAAAGAACTGCTGATGGCGCGCGACTTTGCGGACACCGCCGTCGAACACGGTGAAGCGGCGGATAAGATCGAGCAACCGTTCGGGGCGGCACAGCGCGTACACTGTCCGGTCCTGAACCGTGACCGCGCGGTCGCCTTCGGCGGCCATCGCGTCGAAATAGACGCGAGCGCCGGCTAAATCACCGGAGAAGATGGTGTCCTTCTCTGCCGCGGTGAGCACGCGGTTGGCAAAGGGCGCGATGGCCTCGTCGTTGTCTTCCTCGTCGCGCCAGGTCTGCCAGAACTTCCGCGGCGTCCCGACAGTCGCATAACGCGCCTCATTCCGATTCATGCCGATCATCAGCTGAGCGAAGTGGAAGAGCTGCGGGATGTTGTCCTCGTTCTGGTAGCCGATCAGCTGGCTGTCTGCCTTCTTCAGGCTTTCGGTCGGACGCTTGTTCTCGATCACCAGGATCGGGATGCCGTTCACGAATGCGACGATGTCGCAGCGCTTGGTCTGGCTCGATGCGGTCCTTTCGACCGAGAACTCGGCCGTGACGTGGAAGACGTTGTTCTCTGGCCGCTCCCAATCGATGTAGCGGAACGAGTAGCTCTTCGAGTCGCCGTCGATGGACTTCGTGATGGTAGTGCCGAGGACGAGCGTGTCGTAGATGTCCTGGTTCGTGCCGCGCAGCCCCTTCAAGCGGTCCGGCGTGGGCTTGAGCCGCCGCATCGCCTCGTGTGCGTCCTCGAGGTCGAAGCCGTATTCGCGGCCGCGATGCGTGAAGCGGTTGATACGCATCAGGTGCTCGGCGAGCACATCGTCCAGCACCACGTTCCGCAGCCGCCCGCCACGCAGGCGAAGCGCCGCCTCCTGCGAGAGCGGTGTGAACCCGAGCGCCACGAGCAACTGCAGCGCTGGCACCTGGGACTGGTGTTTCTCTGCGGCGTTGAAGGTCATGGGCGTGCTCCGAACGTCGCTCGATGACCTAAGGGAAAGTGCGATCTGTTAGGGGTCCCTTGACTTCCAAGCCATACAATGACCATATCTACCCCGAGTTCACTGCCAAACGGCCGTGAACCTATCGAGGCTTCGGACGCTGAGCCAGCGTAGCAAATCAGCGTCCGCCATTCCCTAACGCAGTGCATTGAGACAATCCTCTCTCGTCCAGAGGGGAGCGCCCAGTATCTTCTGGATGCTGTTGTCCGCTCTGTAGCAGGTGATGAATTTCGCCTTCAGATGGCCATCGCGGCGCTTGCTCAGTGCGATTATCACGACGAAATCGCCCATGACTACGGTGACACGTCTGGTGGGGTCATGACGGCGTTCTCGCTTCAACCAACCCTGAAGGCGTCGCGCTCCAGGATCGGCCAACGCTGCCGCGATCCAGTCCATCCGCTCTGCGCGGACAAGGGAGAACACATCGTTCTCACCGCGCCTGGTCGAGCTCTCGAAGAAGGCATGGTCGAACTCTTCCTTTCGGAAGAAAACCGGGATCCCGTCATGGGTGAAGATCCCGCCGCGGCATAGCGTGCGCTCGTAGTGCGCGCGGTAAGCAGCCTGGTCGGGCAGTTTCAGGAGCGGCAGCATCACCAGCCACCCTCCAGCCTGATCCGGAAGATGTTGAACTTCTCCTCGGACTTGTGAGTGGGGCGCAGCCGCGTACGGTTCAGGCGCCGTTCGATATGAGCGATCACGCCTTCCTTCGCGGCGCCAAGGTCTTGCCGATCGTTCATCCGCGCCGAGGCCGCTCCGAGCAGAACGTCGCAGAACTGCAGCAGAACCACTTCGGGAGACGGCAGTGATTGGACGTCACGGATCATCGAGGTCCGGTTGGCGTTGTTCAGAACGCGCTTGAGCGTCGAGAGCCGCGTCCTGTCCCGATTGCGCTTCAGGTCACAAAAGACGGTGTACTCGTTCTGATCGAGGATCCAGTGGTGCAGAACCTGATAGTAGAACTTGTAGAACCCCAGCTCTGCATCGCCGTTGTGCAGGCCGAGGTTCATGGCCTGGTGTTCGACAGCGATGCAGCGGAACCGCAGGTCGAGACCGAAGCTCATGAAGAGGTCGATGAGATCGGTGTAGAAGCTCACCTTTGACGGCGACACCTTGCGCCATTTCATCTCGCCATGAACGCCATGCTGCTGGCGCAGCCCTGCGATCCGGGACTTGACCACGTCTCGCAGATCAGCGGGGAGCCAAAGGCTCCCGATCATCAGGAAGCGCGCGTCGGGGTGAGCCGACGTGAAGAGGTCTGGCAGCGTCTCGTCGCAGTAGACTTCGAACTTCACGGGCTGACCCTCCATTCGCCCGTCAGCAGCTTTTGCATGAGGCCGCGTTTCTGGCGGGTCAGGGCTTCGATCTCTGCGTCGATGCCGGCGCACTCCGCATGAGAGGCGGTCACGATGTCGGCGACGGCGGCCTGTTCCGCTGGGTCCATCGGGAGACGGAGCTTGCCTTCGAGGAACTGGCTGTTGGTGACCGCGATCGTGTTCTTGGCGCCCTTCTGGACGAGGGGGTGGAGGTAGTTGCGCGCGGCCAGCGGCGACTCGAAGAGCGCGTCGAGGATCACGCCAAGCGCGTAAGTCTGCGGGGTGAAGACGCCGTAGAGTGGAGAGACAATGACCTCTCGGTCGATCTTGCTCTGCTTGATGATGCCGAGCGGGAAATCGCCCGTGGGGCTTTTGGTGTAGACGATGTCGCCGGGCAGGACGCGATTGTAATGGTCGGTGTTCGCGGCCGAGAACGACCTACCGAGATGCTCGACCTGGTTCACCAGCCCCTTGTGGACCGAGACCGAATAGACCTCCTCTGCGCCGGTCGATTTCGATCCGTGCTCGTGAAGAACCTCGCTCAGCGGGACAACGCGCCACTCACCCGTGAAGCCGGGCAACCTGACCTTACCGGTGAACAGATGGGTCCGGAACCAGACGCGGCGGCGAATATTGAGCTGGCGAAGGGCGGTGAGCTTTTCGAGCGCCTCGTCCCAGGTCCGCAGGATCTCGGCGATCTTGCGCTGCTCTGGCAGCGGGGGAAGCAGAACAACCATTTCCTTGTAGGCGCCAACATTGAAATGTTGGAGGGCGAGGCCGCCCTTGTTGCCTAGGACATGCTGCTTGCCGACCTCCGAATTCGTGTAGCTTGCTAGGTACTCCGGCAGAACTTGACTGCTATCCGGGCGCGCAAACACGACATCGATGCAGTTGCTCCCTGCGAATTCCTTTGGCACCACACATGCTGTGCCAGGGGCGCCTGACCGGACGACCAGAACGTCGCCTTCACGGAGGGCCGACTTTTTATTTGCCTCGTGGCCTGCCTTCGACAGGTACACCCAGTCCCGGTCAAAGACCTTGTTTTCCCCGATATTGGCGGACCGGAAAGCGCGAATGCCTTCGCCGTTCTCGACGTAGTACTGCGATGGCTTGATCACGATTCCGACGCTGACCCTCTGGCAGATTTCCTCCACCGTTGCATGGCGCCACCCCTCAAGCATCAACGCCGAGCTCCTTCAAATATTCGGCCATCTTCGCCCGAACCTCGGCCAACTCGGCCTCGATCCGCAGGATGTCCTTCTGCACGGCGGCCACGTCGATCTCTTCCTCCGACTCGAACGTGTCGACGTAGCGGGGGATGTTGAGGTTGTAACCGTTCTCGGCGATCTCCTCCGGGCTCGCCCGGTGCGAATAGCGCTCGACCTCGGCGCGGGTGCTGTAGGTCTCCAGCACCTTAGCCACATGCGCGTCGTCCATTACGTTCTGGGTCTTGCCCGGCGTGAACTCTTTGCTGGCCTCGATGAACAGGACGTCGCGCCGGTCAGCGTTCGCGCCGCCTTCCTCCCGCGAGCGGTCGAAGATCAGGATGGCGACCGGGATGCCCGTGGTGGTGAACAGGTTGGCCGGCAGACCGACGACGGCGTCGAGCAGGTTCTCCTCGATCAGCTGCTGGCGGATGCGCCCCTCGGCGCCACCCCGGAAAAGAACGCCATGCGGCACGATCACCGCCACGCGACCGGACTGCCGCTTGGCGATCTCGATCATGTGGGTGATGAAGGCGTAGTCGCCCTTGGACTTGGGCGGCACACCGCGCCAGAACCGATTGTACTGGTCTCTATCCGCATCCTCCGCGCCCCACTTGTCGAGCGAGAACGGCGGATTGGCGAGCACCACGTCGAACCGCATCAGGTGGTCGCCCTCGACCAGCGCTGGGCTGTTGAGGGTGTCGCACCATTCGATGCGGGCGGCGTCCTTGGCGTGCAAGAACATGTTCATCCGGGCCAGCGCCCAGGTCGCCCCGTTCACCTCCTGCCCGTAGAGGGCGAAGTTCTCGGATCCTACCTCCTGCGAAGCCTGGATCAGCAGCGAGCCGGACCCACAGGTGGGGTCGCAGATCGTGTTGCCGGGCTGCGGAGCGGCCAGCTTGGCCAGCAGACGTGAGACAGGCGCAGGGGTGAAAAATTCACCTGCCTTCTTCCCGGCGTCCGAGGCGAAGCGCGAGATGAGGTAGATGTAGCACTCGCCGATGATGTCCTCGGTCACCCGCGACGGGCGCAGGTCGATGGCGGGCTTGGCGAAATCCTCAAGGAGGTTCTTGAGGCGGCGGTTGCGATCCTTCGGTCGGCCGAGATTGGCCTCGGAGTTGAAGTCGATGTTGCGGAAGACGCCTTCGAGCTTGGCTCGGTTCGCGTCCTCGATTTTCTCGAGCGCGATGTTAATCAGCTCGCCGATGTTCGCCTCGTTTCGCTGGGCGTAGAGGTCGTAGAAGCTGGCGCCCTCGGGCAGGATGAAACGCTCGCGCTCGAGGCGCCGGCGAATGCGGGCCTCGTCGTCGCCATACTGCTTGCGGTAGGTCTCGAGGTGGTCGTTCCAGAGGTCCGAAATGTACTTCAGGAACAACATCACGAGGATGTAGTCCTTGTACTGGCCGGCATCGACGGAGCCCCGGAAGGTGTCGCAAGCCGCCCAGGCGGTCTGGTTGATCTGCTGTTGCGTAATCTGATCGGTCATCAGGCAATTTCCTTCTGGTCGGCGGACTTTGCGGCGTCGCCGAGAATGGCGCTTACGAGTTCTTCGCGGCGAGCGGCGAGTTGACGGAGCAGTTGCCCCTCCCGCCGGGCGAGGGCATCGAGCTCAACTATTCGTTTCTGCGTCGGCAGGTCAGGCACGGAAATCTCGAGGTTCTCGAGGGCCGCCATCGGAATCATCCTGAGGCTTGTGCCCTGCGCTTCCGCGCCGAGCCTGCGCTGCGCATCGGGCTGGTTGATGGCCCATGCCACGTATTCAGGGAGAACTCGGTGCCTGTCGGGGCGAACGATCACCAACGGGACGATGATCGCAACGGGTTCCGGCAGTTGATCGGGAATTGCAGCAGCAGCATTTGGCTCACCACGCGAGCGAAATACCACCTCGCCGCCACGAACGAAGTATCGGTCGGACAAATTGTCAAGATCGTATCTTTGAACACGCAGACCCAGCGCCTCAGCACCCGCCCCCACGTCACTCAGCTGCAACGCCGGAACACCACCGCCCACCATTGGCACAAGCTTTCCACGCGCAGTGTAGCCGGAGCGAATATCTGCGAGGTCACCCAATCGCATCCACGAATTCCCTGTAATTTGCCTACAGAATATATGGCAACAATGCGCTCAACGTCAAGTAGATCTGTGCTGTTTGTGGGCTACAGAGAAAATCTAGGCGCGCGCACCCTTCCCTCACAACTCCGACAACCTCTCCTTATCGATCCGATACGCCCACGGCCTCGGCTGAAAGTTCATCCTGTACTGATGACCCTCCCCTGCCCCCGGCACCACCACCCCGAGGTTCACGAGCGTCCGCACGACCCGGCGGAAATCGACGCCGGGCACGACCCGCTCCAAGGTGTCGGCTGTGAGATAATAGTACAATGCGTCCTCCCAGCCGAACACACGCGCGCTAAAGCGGCGACGCTCATGAGCTTGCCCACCGATCCACGCCAGCCGAGGTTCCGGCGTTCTCGCGATGAAGATTTTCAGCGCATCGACGATCCGTTGCTGTTCGCTGCCCGTTCTTCCGCCGCGCCCCTCGAACCAGATTTGGGCAACATGGGTAACCGCCGCCTCGATTTCTGCGATTGGCTGCGGAAGGATGCCCGCCTTTGCGGCATGCGCACCCGCAAAAGCCGCAGCCGCGAAGTACTGCAAGACCCGGCGGACCGGCGGACGCGGTTCTTCTCCGACAACATGCTGGATAAGCCGCGAGAGAATTGCATCATAATATGCACTCCGCTCCGTGCTCACAGCCTGCAACTGCGGTCCGACCGCCCGAAGAAACGCAGCCGCCGCGGCGCCAGAGGTACTTTCCGCTGCCTGGAGGAGTTCTTCGACGAATGTTGCGCTGCTGGCAGCGCCGTGAAGCACCGGAAACAACCCCTCGGCTGGAAGATGGATGTCAGCCATCCGCACACCGAGACCATCCCTCCAGCCGCTGCGAGACGCGGACAGAGTCTCGAAGACCGACTTTTCGCCCGTCGAGAAAATTGGCATACGCCACACCCGGGGCGACGGCACGTGGGATCCGAACTCTGGCCTACCACCGGCGGGGCGCACGAGGCGTTCCCTTCCATTGCACAGCATGTAGATGCGATCGGAGAGGTCGGCCTGCGGCTTAGCCGGAAGTTCGTCGAGGAACAGAGCGCTTTCGTTGCTGGCCACGGCAAGATCGACCAACCGCGCGTTTGAGGCATACCAGTCCGCGAGCTCAGGGCGCCCCCACACGCGCGACAGCACTGACAGCATGCTCGATTTGCCGTCCGACGTCTCACCGATAAAATGATACCCATGAACCGGCACATTCACTCGCAAAAGCACCGGTCCCGCGAAGACTGCGCAGAGTGCAAAAAGAAAGATTGGATTGCCTGAGGCCTTTGCCGCAACGCCGACCCTCCAGCGTCGAAGCGCCTCACCATTCTGTTCGTCACTCGACGCCAAGGCGCCATCGAGGGGCAAGACCCTGCCATCGGGCATCACGAAAGCCCGGTACCCCTCTGGCTGCCAGCCGGGTCGCAGAGTCCGCATCGACATCCAGGGCGCACGCACCTTGCGCAGAAGAGCGGCGAAGTCCTGCGGCTTGCCGGACAGGCGGAACCCTTGCGACAGCAGCAGGGAAACGCATTGAGGCGATGATCGTGCGAGATCAGATTTCGTGATGTCGATGGTTTTCTGCTGCCCGCCACCATTTAAGAACCGAATGCGCAAGACCGTTTCTTGCGACGCCTCGTCATAACCCTCGCCGATAATCTCAAAGACCTGACACAGTTCCTCCGAGTCGCCGCGGCTCCTCTCCATGAAGATTGCGCGCCGCGCCGGTATAACGAAGAACGGCAAGTCAATCTGATGCGCGAGCGCTTCCCAATTAAAATTGCGACACGCATCGGCACCGTCTTCCATGCCGGCACCCTCCGAGCTCTCAGACTGCTTCGCGAACACGATGTCCGTGCCCGTGCCTTTCGTGTCCTGATGAGTCTTGGCATCTGATCCATGCATTTTGCGTTCCCTTCTCACGCCCCGCCCGAGGCTGTCGATACGCGAGATGATATATCGCGAAAACGAAATCGCAAAAGTGCCTTCAAGCGATTATTTCACGCAATCCACAGTTTTTTCGCAGCCAGAAAGTGTTATCAGAAATACTTTATGGATTTCGAAATTCCCGGATGCGCAATCAACTCGGCCGACACGATGTCTGCTCACTGCGACGTGGAGCATCCGGATCTTCACTCCACGCTAAACCGAGAACCAAGACTGAAATTAAGATCCCATCGCCACGCAACCGGACGCAACGAGGCGCGTGACTTAGACAGCAAGGACACCTTAGGAAAGCCATATATCATGCTGTAATATTTGTATTATCCTGAAAAGCTACCACAGGAAGCCCTGTCCAAGGCGAAATCACACACGGACGGTTTGAGCGTTTCCGACCCTCCGGCAGAACAAGCATGTCAAAAGAGAGCCAGACGCATGCCCCCCATCTGCAACGTTGCGCGATAATGCAACAGGTAAGCCCCTCCTGACACACCGAATTGATGAGCCTATCGATCAACGCGGCTGACGCGGCCAAGCCAGCTGGCGCAAGGGAAGTAAAACCATAGACCGAGAACATCTCCGCTCTCTGGCCGACGTGGCCTTGAGGCCATCCCTCCTCCTCAAGGAAAATGTGCGTCAATTATACGGAAAACTCTCTCTTTAAGAGGACTGCCAGACCTTAAAGTCGAAGCTGCAGATTTATGTGGAAAACCCCAAAAAAGGGCTTTTCGTAGAAGAAAAGAATCCCAGATAATAATTTCAGTCAAACTTCATGCCCCTCGCGGCACGCAACATGTGGATCTGGAAATGGACGACCTCAATCTCTTCGAAGACGAAAGGGCGCCAGCGAGGAGGCTGGAACGGGAAAAGGGCGGCTTTTTCATCGTCAACCTTACCTGCATGCGGATACTCCACACTTCAGGGGTGACGCTTTCCGACGTCAGCAGTTATCTATGTTTGGCAGTTTCGACTGACGAAACAAACATGCTTTCAAAAGCCGGAAAGAAGTCACTGAAGAGCCTTCTCGGCCTCTCCGAACGCGGCGTGAAGAACACTCTGCTCCGCCTGAGCGAGATCGGGGCCATTGTCGCTCTGGACGATGCACGCAAACGCGGGCCCGGGCTGCGACGCTATCAGCTCATGCCCGTCGGTATGACACAGGCGACGATAGAAAAAGGAGTGCCTGTAGGAACCGACACGTCCACTACAGAGTCTCCGAACCTTTTGCTCGATCCCCGCCTCAACATCATCGTTCCGAACGCCTTCGTCAGGCCGAACGGAAGCGCAAGTTCCCCTCTGCAGTTCATCCATACCTACGGGGAACTCACGACACTCTGGACCGCTCTGCGCTGCCTGTTCACCGCGAAGCCGTTGCATCTTTCCCTGAAGCAGGAATCAGCCCCGGATGATTGCGTTCAGATTGGTCCGCTCCGATTGAGGCCTTACAGGCTGCCAAAGTTTGCCGACTTGGCGGTTGCTGGAACGGAGGAGACACACGGATTGCCTTGGGATGTGGCCGGGCTCCTCGGCCTCGGTCTTGCCGAGGTTCGGTTGCGTTTCAAGCAAGGAGATGTGCAGGAGGGCGCATATCTGCCCGCAGCCACCATGCGGAGCGACCATATCGACGTTAGTGCGCCCTCCGGGCCCCTCTCGCTTCTGCACTTCTGGCTTGGACATCCCGAGATGCGTGATTATCGCGCTGTAGAAGACGCGCCAACCATAATCGCGGCGTGGAAAAACTCCGACGTGCAGTTCTTGGCCGCACCCAAGAGAGCGACCGACGGTCAGGTGCAGGCGATACTGCATCTGGATATCGCCGCGGAAACGCCCCTTGGTAGACAAGAGCAAGACGATTACGTCGGCGCCTGCAGGCGGGGCGTTGCTGATCTGCTCAACATCATCCAGCGCCTCGAGCCAGACCGATCGGCTCTCGCAGAGGCGCTTGTTCAAAGCCTTGGAGCCGATCTGCGCATATTAAAGAGAAAAACGTAAAAAAGAGAAAACAGCTCTCAATCCGAAAGAAGACGGAAAACGCGGACAAGCAGACAACTGATCCCAACACAGAAGGCGTGAAGAGGTGCGTAAGGGGTGACGTTCGGCAAGGTGCGCTGCCTATGCGCTTGGGACCGGCGAGGGGCAAGGATCTGAACGGCGGGAATGGGGCCGGAAGCGGAACTGCCTATTGGATCGCGAACCGATGCCCTTCGAGTTCTGGAAGAGCGCAAGCCAAAATAGTCAAACGTCCCCGAGGAATGCCAAATGGTCGGTCAGGCAAGTCAAAAAGGGGCCGATACTTAGCCTCACGAGGCCGTCTCAAGAAATCTTGCTCTTGAGAACGCTCTGAAGCACGTCGAGTTCACGTGCGGAGCAGGCATGGCCCTCTTCGTCAAGCAAATCATGGAACCACTCGGCCGCTGATAACGCACCGCCCCCCCCAGAAACGCCGTCAGGCCAAGGGAGATAAGTTTGCGTCCTCCCCCGGACCAACCCCCATTGAATCGCGCCGACGCCGGCCGCTCGAAAGATCTCCAGTTGATCCTCGATCCGGCTGCCAAGGCTGCGGGCCATCCATTCGGTGCAGATCATCGGGCGACCCTGTTCGGCAAGTTGCCCGATCAGTACCTTCAGGCGCGCGGCTGGGACGTAGGCGTGAAAAGTCACGATATCGGACAGCGCGATGGCTTCGATATCGATGCCTGTACTGTAGGCGGAGCTCCCATCCGCTGGTGCTGACCAGGCACCAACGCTCAGGGGCTGAGTGGGTCCAATTTCGCGGGCCCAGACAAAGGCCTGCCTCATCAGCGCGGCACTCGCGGGGATCAGCGCATCGGGATAGCTTTCATAACGCCCCGAACGAAAGATCATTCGGTTGCCGGGCTCGTTGTAGAGGTCCCACATCAGGACACGGGGATCATCGCGGAAGGCGGAAAGGATATTCCGGACATAGGCCCCCAGTGCTGGGCGGGCATCCGGGTCCATCACCGTGGCACGGCCGGGGCTGGCCACGGCGCGGCTGTTGTGAATGCCGGGGATCGGGTCCGGTTGTGGCCCGTAGCGTGCCGGCTCGCCCGAAAATTCACAATCATCGAACAGGCAAAAGATCACCGATAAACCATTTTGGGAAGCGATCTGTAGGAACTGGTTCATCCGCTTCTGCAGACCCGCTGCGTCATTCTGCCAAACAATGAACGGCAGGTTGATGCGCAGAGCCGTGTAGCCAATATCCTCGGCCCACCCAAGCTCACGAGCAATCACCTCGGGGGCGAAGCTGTCGCGGTGCCAAGTTTCCACGAAATTCACCGCTACGCTGGGTAGATAGTTGAACCCGCAGATCCAGGGCCGCGCGCGCATCCAGTCCCAGGCCTGCCCGGCCGTCCAGCGCCCTGCGGCGCCCCGTGCCTCTTCACTCATATCGTCCTCTTGGCATGATGCGGCCCGGGAGATCGCGCCCCCGGGCCGGGTCTTGCGGATTATTGGTCAAGGATGTCCTGCACCTCGCTCTGCGCCTCGGCGAGGGCCTTCTTCGGGTCCTTGCCGGTTAGCCAGATCGACTGCAGGTTGCGGTTCAGCACGTCCTGGATCTTGTTATAGTGCACCGTCCGCGGCACATCCTTGGCGATAGATGGCGTGTCGATGTATTCGGACCGATGCGGCAGCGCCTTGTAAGCAGAACTGTTCAGGACCGATTTGCGAACCGACATGTGGCCGGTACGCGCCCAGTCGAGGTTGTGGTTGTAGATGAACGCCGCCACTTCAAGCGCAGCGTGGTATTTCTTCGGATCATGCTTCTTCAACGAAGCCGGGATCGCCCAAGTATGGTTGTCCGCCCAGGTTGCAGGGCTCTGGAAGAGTTGCGGAAACGTCGACACGTAGTAGTGCTTCAGTGCCACGTCCGGCTTTTTGACCTGATTGGTGAAGTCCCCCACGACCCAATCGCCGTTGACCAGAACCGCCGCCTTGCCGTTCAGGAAGGCCTGCTGGCTGTCAGCGTAGTTCAGCTTAGGATCGGCATAGCCGCCCTTGAACAGCTGCGTGATTGCTTCAACGGCATTCAGCGCCTGCGGGGTGTCGATAGTGGCCTTGTGGCCGTTAAAGATGTTGGAGTTCTGTTGCCAGATCAACGACAGCACCAACCGCACACCGATCGGAAATTGCGAGAAGTCGGCCGCGAGGTAATCTTTGCCGGTCTTTTCCTTCACCTGCTTGGCCTGCGCCAAAAGTTCGGCCGGGCTGTGCGGCAGGATCGGCTTGCCATCCTTCACCAGCCCCGCTTTCTTCATGATGTCCATGTTCACGTGCCAAAGGTTGGCGTGAAAATCCATCGGCACGGCGTAGATGTGTTTGCCGTAGGTCACGGCCTTCTTTGCGCCCGCGGTCCAGTCGGAGGTGTCGATCCCGACCGACTTCAGGTCCGGCCCTACGTCGGCCAGCGCGCCGATCGAGGCGAATTCCGGCAGCGCAGAACGGTGGATGACGAAAATGTCTGGCGGGTTGCTGGCGGCAAACATCGCCTTGATATGGTCATAGTAGTTGCCCCAGTCGGTCGGCAGCGTGTTGATCTTGACGCCGGGGATCTTCTCGTTCGCGGCGTTGATGATCGACTGGATGATGCAAGCCTCACCTACCGTGGTGTGGGTGTCGGTCCCGGCATTCTCGCAGGCGCCGAAGAAGCGGGCGAGGTTGATCGTGATCGGGGCAGCGGCGACATTAGTCGCCATGCCGGCGGCAAGCGCCAGCCCAAGGGCAATTCGTTTCATTGGGTCCTCCCGGTTTCAGTTTGGGGCCTTGGCCCCGCTCATCCCTTGCTTCCGCCGACGGTCATGGCTTGCACCACATATCGCTGGAAGATCAGGAACAGGATCACGACCGGAAGCGAGGCGATCACGCCCGAGGCCATGACACGGCCCAGCCCTTCCGATTGCGCGAAATTCGATTGCATACTGGCAAGGCCCAGCGTGATGGTGAACATCGTCTTCTGGCTGGCCGAGACCAGCGGCCAGAGGTAGTCGTTCCAGGCATAAAGGAAGGTCAGGATCGCCAGCGTCATCATCGCCGGGCGTGCCAGCGGCAGCATGATGTGCCAGAAGATGCGGAACGGTCCCACTCCGTCGATCCGGGCTGCCTCTTCGATGTCCTTCGGGATCGCCTTGAAGAACTGCATCATCAGGAAGACGCCGATCGGCACGGCGATGCGCGGCAGCATCAGCGCGCCATAGCTGTTGTGCCAACGCAGATCCGCAAACATCGTATAAAGGGGCAGAAAGACGGCCTGTTCCGGCACCATCAGGCCCAGCAGGATAAAAATCATCACCGTCTTCTTGAACCTGAACTCCAGCCGCGCGAGCGCGTAGCCCGCCGTGGTCGAAACCACGAGCACGCCAAGCGTCATGCCGACCGCCACGACAAGGCTGTTGAAGAACCACCGCGGTGTCTCGCCGAAGGCGAAGAGCTTGGCGTAGTTCGCTGCCGTGAACGGCACTGGCACCAGCCCAAGCGCGGTCGAGGCGGTGGTGCGCGCCAGAACGCCGTTGGGCTGGAACGACAGCGACACCATCCAGAGCGTCGGCAGCAGCCAGACGAAGGCCGGGATCGAAAGACCGATGCACAGCCAGATGTAGGATCGTTGGCGGGCGGTCATTCCTCCCCCTCCCGTGCGATGAAGAATTGCAGTGCCGAAAAGACCGCCATGATGACGAAGAGGAACATCGCCATAGCAGCGGCGCGGCCGATCTCGCTGTCGCGGAAAGCGGTCTGGTAGATGTAGCGCACCAGCACCTGCGTCCTGTCGTCGGGCCCGCCCTGCGTCATCAGGTGCGACTGACCGAAGACCTGGAAATGCAGGATGATCTGCAGCACCACGACCAGCGTGATCGTGCGCTTAAGGTTCGGCAGGGTGATGTACCAGAAGGCCTTCCATCCCCGCGCATTGTCCAGAGCCGCCGCCTCGTAGATCTCGGCCGAGATGTCCTGCATCCCGGCAAGGAACAGGATCATCGCAATACCCAGCGACCACCAGATCGTGGTGATGACGATCGCGATCATGGCGAAGCGTTCGTCCGTCAGCCAGCTGATCGGCGAGCCGCCAAAGATGCGGGTGACATTGGCGATCAACCCCTGCGTGGGCGAGAACATGATCTGCCAGATCAGCGTCACCACCGTCACCGACAGCACCTGGCTCAGGAAAAAGATGGAGCGGAAGACCGCCATCATCTTCGTCTCGCGGTTCAGCGCGGCAGCCAGCAGCAGGGCTGCGATGGTCGTGCCGGGCGCGGCCAGTGCGACGAACAGGATGGTGTTGCCGACTGTCGGCCAGAACCGCCGGTCGAACCAGCGGCCCCCTTCACCGGGCGTGAAGCCGAGGAGGAAAAAGACGAGCGCACCCGCCACGATCAGCGTGATCATGAACGACCGGTTCGTTCGGCCCGCCCGGTGAAGAAGACCTGCGCCCACGGCAACTGCCAAGGCGAAAAGCTGGACCAAGGGGTGAGACAGCGGCCCCCAGACGATGCCTCGGCCCCACATCAGGTGGGTGTAGTTGCGCAGGCCCACCCATTTGGCCGCGTCCGGGTTCATTGCGACGGCCAAAAGATTCCAGTGATGAAGGCTGATCCACAGGCCCTTGAAGAACGGATAGACCAGAAATGCCACATAGACGATGAGGAACGGGGTCAGGAAGACCCAGGCCACATGGCGGTCGGCGATACGCCGGCGCGGTCTATGTCGGATCGTTCCTGACACTGCGTCCCTCCCCCAAGCTGCATTTGCACAGCACACCGCCCAATCCGGACGCACAGCACGCAATCGACCTCAAAAATCCGCATTCCCGCTTGTGCTAATAATATTAGCAATGTCAGATAGACTCACCCTGCCTGTCAATCCCCTTCTCGAGCGACCGAAGCTGACGATGCCACAGAGAACAAAACACAATGAAATCAATGTGAAAGTCACGATGAAGGATGTCGCCCTCGCAGCAGGGGTGTCGCAGTCCACCGTCTCCTTCGTGCTGAACGGGCAAGAAGACATGCGCATCGGGGCCGACACAAAAGAGCGCGTCCTGAAGGCCGCCGAGACGCTAGGCTACCGCTACAGGCCCGCCGGACGCCCCTCTGCCTGGGCGCGTCACAAGGTCATCGGCATCATGATCGACGAGATCGCGACCAGTCCATTCGGCGCTATTTCCATCGAAGGTGTTCAAGAGCGAGCATGGTCGGCCGGCGTGATGACCGAGATTGTGATGACAGGCGGCGACCGCAGCTACGAACAGGAAATGCTGCAGAAATGGGCGCGCGACGGAGTGGAGGGGGTGATTTACGCCTCGATCCTCACGCGTGAGGTTGAACCGCCAATTGCACTTCGCAAGCACCGTGCCGTTCTACTGAACTGTCACGACAAGGCCAGCCAGTTTGCCGCCGTCGTGCCGGCTGAACGACGCGGTGGCTATGCCGCAGCCGCCGCCCTGATCGCCGAAGGCTATCAGCGCATCGCATTCATCACCGGAGAGACATGGATGGAGGCTTCAGAACAGCGTCGCGAGGGCTACATGAAAGCGATGGCGGACCACGGCCTGATGGTTGATCCCGCCCTCGTAAGGCCGGGCAACTTCCTACCCAGCGGCGGACGCGCTGCAACCATTGATCTCCTCGATTTGTCCGAGCGTCCGGAGGCGATCTTTTGTGCGAACGACCTAATGGCCGTGGGGTGCTATGAAGCAATCAAGGAACGCGGTTTGAGGGTTGGGGCAGACATAGCCGTTGTTGGCTATGACGATCAGGAAATTGCGCAACACCTTGCTCCCGCACTATCGACTGTTCTGCTGCCGCATCGCGAGATGGGTATCTGGTGTGTCCGGCAACTCTTGAAGAAATCCGAAATCAAGCCTCACGTGGAACGCTTGACATGTCCATTCGTTCCTCGGGTGTCGCATCATCGATGATTGGAAGGCTTAACCGCAGCTGATGCGAATGGCGGCTAGGCACAAGAGCGCCAGCACAAAGAGGAAATGAGGAGGTGGCCCAACTGGTTCGTTTCCGGCGCGTTGCGACCTGTCCACGCATCAAGGCAAACAACCGCATCTGGGCTCCGTTTGCTGGGTCGTAAATGGCAACCTTGAGGGCGCAGAGTTGTCAAACTCTTCTTGTTGCTGAGTTGCCTGGCAGCTCCGGGGCCGACTGCGGACGGGCAGGTTCCAGCGACCGGCCCAACGAAGCGGACATTCATGCGAGCAAGGGGCACCGTCGTGACCGGCCCAATCCAGACATTCACGAGGCTGGCCGTCGCTGCGGCGCCGCTTCACTGA
>JAGWVA010000069.1 GCA_028875855.1 Paracoccaceae bacterium | reverse complement strand
CCGCCCCAGGTGTTCAGTTCGAGCCGTCCGGCAAGGTGGAAGCGGTCGGCGCCGGGGTTTTCCAGCAGCGGCCCCAGCGGGCCGTCGAAGGCGCCAAAGGCCACGGCGTCGATCTTCGCGCCGGTTCCGTCGCCGAAGCTGAGGCGCAGGTGGGTCTCGCCGATCCGTCGGCTGCTCACGGCCTGGTTGGCGAAGGCGAAGCGCGGCGCGGGGGCCGAGGCGCCGAAGGGCCCCGCGGCCTCGATCTGCTCGATCAGGCCCGGGGTCACCGCAGAGGGCATCAACAGCCCCTCAAGCCGCAGGTCCGCCGGTCCGGCCGCACCTGCGCCCTGCTTGGCCAGAAGCTCCGACAGGCGTGCCATCGCCCCGTCCAGCCGGTCGCGCTTCACGGTGAGGCCTGCGGCCATGCGGTGGCCGCCGCCCTTCAGCAACAGACCTTCGGCCGCCACGCGATGGACCGAGGCGCCAAGGTCCACGCCCGCGATCGACCGGCCCGACCCCTTGCCCTCGTCACCGTCCAGACCGATCACCACGGCCGGGCGGTTGGTCGCCTCTTTCAGGCGCGAGGCGACGATGCCGACGACGCCCGGATGCCAGCCTTCGCCCGCGGCCCAGACCAGAGGTGCGTCCAACCCGCGCGCCTCGGCCTGTGCCATCGCTGCATCACGGACGCGCATCTCGATCTCGCGCCGTTCGGTGTTGAGCTGGTCGAGCCGTTCGGCAAGTGCCGCCGCCTCGGCCGGGTCGGAGGTGGACAGCAGGCGCGCGCCAAGGTCGGCCTGTCCGATCCGCCCGCCCGCGTTGACGCGCGGACCCAGAAGGAAGCCGAGCGCATAGGGCGTCGGCGCCTCGGTCATCCGCGACACGTCGGCCAGCGCGACAAGCCCGGGCCGTTCGCGCCGCGCCATCACCTTCAGCCCCTGCCGGACCAGCGCGCGGTTCACGCCGATCAGGGGCGCCACGTCGGCCACCGTAGCCAGCGCCACGAGGTCAAGGAGCGCCATCAGATCCGGGCCCCTCACGCCCTCGACACGAAGCTGCCGGTTTGCCTCGACCAGCATCAGGAACACGACCGAGGCCGCGCAGAGATGGCCGAGATCGCCGCTCTCGTCCTGCCGGTTCGGATTGACCACCGCCAGCGCCGGCGGCAGCGTCTCGCCGCCAAGGTGGTGATCCAGCACCACGACATCGGCGCCCTTGGCGGCGGCAATCGGCTCGTGGCTGAGCGTCCCGCAATCGACGCAGAGGATGAGCCGGTGGTCCTTCGCCAGCGCGGCCATGGCGGGCACGTTGGGGCCATAGCCCTCGTCGATCCGGTCGGGGATATACAGCGTCGCGTGCCGCCCCATCGCGCGCAGCCATGTCAGCAGCAGCGCGGCGGACGATCCGCCATCCACGTCGTAATCGCCGAACACGGCGATCGGTTCGCGCGCCTTCACCGCCTGAAGGAACCGCGCGGCGGCCTTGCCCATGTCGCGCATCGACAGGGGATCGGGCAGCAGATCGCGCAGCGTCGGTTCAAGAAAGCGGCTCGCCTCGTCCGGGGCAACGCCGCGCCGCACCAGCGTTCGACACAGCGCGGGGGGCAGGCGGGTCGCCTGCTCCATCGCCTCGGCAAGGCGGTCTTCTTCCGCCGTCGGGCCGATCCAGCGTCGGCCCGTGGCCGAGGACTCCACGCCGAGAAAGGCCCGCATCCGCCCGTCAGACCGACTTGACCGGCGTGCGGTAGGTCATCCGGCGGACCGAGCCGGTCTTTGACCGCATCAGGATCGTCTCGGTCGTCAGCCAGCCGATCTCGCGCTTGATGCCGCGCACGATCGAACCGTCGGTCACACCGGTCGCGGCAAAGATCACGTCGGCGGTCACCAGTTCGTCGCGCGTGTAGATGCGGTCGAAATCCTTGATGCCCGCGCGCACCGCACGGCTGCGTTCATCGTCGTTGCGGAACAGCAGCTTGCCATACATCTGCCCGCCCATGCACTTCAGCGCGGCCGCCGCCAGCACGCCCTCGGGCGCGCCGCCCGAGCCCATGTACATGTCGATCCCGGTGATCTCGGATTCCGCGCAATGGATCACGCCCGCCACATCGCCGTCGGTGATGAGCCGGATCGCCGCCCCCGTGGACCGGACTTCCGCGATCATCTCGTCGTGGCGCGGCCGTTCCAGGATGCAGACGGTGATATCCCCCGGCGCGCAGCCCTTCGCCCGCGCCAGCGCCTCGATCCGCTGCGAGGGAGACATGTCCAGCGTCACCGTGTCGGGCGCGTAGCCCGGGCCGATGGCGAGCTTCTCCATATAGACGTCGGGCGCATGCAGCAGCGTGCCGCGCGGGGCCATTGCGATCACGGTCAGCGCGTTCGGCATGTCCTTGGCGGTCAGCGTCGTGCCTTCGAGCGGGTCAAGCGCGATATCCACCGCGGGGCCGCTGCCGGTGCCGACCTCTTCGCCGATGAAGAGCATCGGCGCCTCGTCCCGCTCGCCCTCGCCGATCACCACGACACCGTTGATGTCGAGCTGGTTGAGCTGGTCGCGCATCGCGTTGACGGCGGCCTGATCGGCGGCCTTCTCGTTGCCGCGCCCGATCAGCCGGGCCGAGGCAAGGGCCGCCGCTTCCGAAACGCGGGCCAGGCCAAGCGAAAGAAGGCGGTCATGGAATTCGACGGTGGTCGCCATGGGAAAATCCTTAAGGTCAAGCTCTCGCGTCTCTCCTAGCCCGAAGGGTGGCGCGGGAACAAGCCGGGGTTGCGCTAACAGTCAGCCGCGCGCAGCCTTTTCCGCGATGCCCGAGGTCCCCTCGCGCCGTTCAAGCTCGGCCAGAACATCGGCCAGCGTCACGTCGCGCGCCGCCAGCATGACCAGCAGATGATACAGCACGTCCGCCGCCTCCGCCGTCAGGCGGTCGCGGTCGCCCTTCACCGCCTCGATGATCGCCTCGACCGCTTCCTCGCCAAATTTCTCGGCGCATTTCTCCGGGCCGCGCGACAGAAGCTTCGCCGTCCACGACGTGTCGGGGTCCGCGCCCTTGCGGGCGGCGATGGTGCCGGCGAGCCGGTCGAGCGCGGTCATGAAAGCCTCATGGGGATGCCGGCGGCGGCCATGTGGGCCTTGGCCTCGCCGATGGTGTAGGTGCCGAAGTGGAAGATCGAGGCCGCAAGCACGGCCGAGGCGCCGCCAATGGTCACGCCTTCGACGAGGTGGTCGAGCGTGCCGACCCCACCCGAGGCGATCACCGGGATCGACACCGCATCGACCACGGCACGGGTCAGCGGCAGGTTGAAGCCCGCCTTGGTGCCGTCGCGGTCCATCGAGGTCAGCAGGATCTCGCCCGCGCCCTTGGCCGCGACGGTCCGGGCAAAGTCCACGGCGTCGATGCCGGTGGGGCGGCGGCCGCCGTGGGTGAAGATCTCCCACTTGCCCGGGGCCACGGTCTTCGCGTCGATGGCGACAACGATGCACTGGCTGCCGAAGCGGTCGGCGGCCTCGGCCACCACGTCGGGGTTGGCGACGGCGGCAGAGTTGAAGCTCACCTTGTCCGCCCCCGCCAGCAGAAGCGCGCGCACGTCGTGATGGCTGCGCACCCCGCCGCCCACGGTCAGCGGCATGAAGACCTGTTCCGCGGTGCGGGTGACAAGGTCGAACATCGTGCCGCGGTTTTCATGGGTGGCATGGATGTCGAGAAAGCACAGCTCGTCTGCACCGGCGGCGTCATAGGCGCGCGCGGCCTCCACCGGGTCGCCGGCGTCGCGCAGATCGACGAAGTTCACGCCCTTCACCACGCGGCCATCGGCCACGTCGAGGCAGGGGATCAGACGGGTCTTGAGCATGGGCATCCCTTTCGCGCCCGAGATAACCCTTCCGCCGCCGATGGGGAAGGGGCGGCATGCGTGGGGGCGAGCGGGGAGGGCGGAGCGGGGGCCGACTGCCCCCGCACCCCCGTGGATATTTGCGCCAGAAAGAAAGGCTCAGGCCTTGAGGGCCGCCAGAGCCTTTTTCAGATCGAGGGCGCCGTCATAGAGCGCGCGGCCCGAGATGGCGCCCGCGATCACGCCGGTCTCTTTCAATGCCACGAGGTCGGCAAGGCTGGACACCCCGCCCGAGGCGATGACGGGGATCGTGACCGCTCGGGCCAGCGCCTCGGTCGCCTCGATGTTCGGCCCGCCCATGGCGCCATCGCGGTCGATGTCGGTGTAGATGATGGCGGCGACGCCCGCGTCCTCGAACCGGCGGGCGAGGTCGGCCGCCATCACGTCGGTCTCTTCCGCCCAGCCCTTGGTGGCGACGCGGCCCTTGCGGGCGTCGATCCCCACCGCGATCTGGCCGGGGAAGCTGCGCGCGGCCTCGCGCACCAGGTCGGGGTTCTCCACCGCCACGGTGCCAAGGATGACGCGGGCAAGGCCCTTGGACAGCCAGCGTTCGATCGTCGCCATGTCGCGGATGCCGCCGCCAAGCTGGGCGGGCACGGCGATCCGCGCGAGGATCGCCTCGACCGCCGCGGCGTTCACCGGCTGGCCGGCGAAGGCACCGTTGAGGTCGACAAGATGCACCCATTCGCAGCCCGCATCCTCGAAGGCTTTCGCCTGCGCCGCCGGGTCGGTGCCGAAGACGGTCGCCTTGTCCATGTCGCCGCGCAGAAGCCGGACGCAGGCGCCGTCCTTCAGGTCGATGGCGGGATAAAGGATCATCGGGGCCTCCGTCTCTGTTCCGCCGCCTCTTGCCACGACGGCCGCGGAAAGCCAAGCGCGCGACCCCACGTCAGTCTTGCCCGAACGCGGGATTCGGCCTGATGCTCGCGTCGTCTTGGGAGGGAGAAAGACATGAAACGACTGGCGCTGATCGCTGTGGCGGGCCTTCTGGCCGCGGGGCCTGCCCTTGCGGCCGATCCGGTGGCGGGGCTCTGGCAGACCAAGCCCGACGACAACGGGAATTTCGGCTATATCCAGATCGCCCCCTGCGGGACAAAGATCTGTGGCGTGCTGGTGAAGTCCTTCGACAAGGCCGGCAAGCCGATGAAGTCCGACAACATCGGCAAGAAGATCGTCTGGGACATGGTCGATCTCGGCAACGGGGCCTATGGCGACGGCAAGATCTGGTCGCCGGACCGTGACAAGACCTATGCCTCGAAGATGGAACTCACGGGCGACAAGCTGGCTGTGTCGGGCTGCATCCTCGGCGGCCTCATCTGCCGCAGCGGCGGGACGTGGACGCGGGTGAAATAGGCCTGCGCTTTCATCTTGGCCCAAATATCCCCGCCGGAGGCTCCCGTCCCGTCGGCCGCGCCTCCGTCCGGAAAGTCAGGGCCGCCAGCGCAGGAAGTTGGCGATCAGCCGAAGCCCTGTCTGCTGGCTTTTCTCCGGGTGGAACTGCGTTCCGACCACGTTGCCGCGCCCGACGATGGCGGTGATGTCGCCCGCGTAATCCACATGCGCCAGACGGTCGGCGGGGTCGGCGACGCGGAAGGCGTAGGAATGCACGAAATAGGCGTGATCGCCCGTCGCGATTCCGTCGAGCACGGGGTGGGCATGGTCGATCACCAGATCGTTCCATCCCATGTGCGGCACCTTCAGCGCAGGGTCAGCCGGGACGATCCGCGTGACCTCGCCGCCGATCCAGTCGAACCCGGGCGTTTCTTCGTATTCAAGCCCCCGCGTCGCCAGCATCTGCATCCCGATGCAGATGCCAAGGAAGGGGCGCCCCTTCTGCGTCACCGCCTCGGTTATGGCATCGAACAGACCCGGCACCGCCATCAGCGCGCGCCGGCAGGACGGAAAGGCGCCGTCGCCAGGCAGCACGATGCGGTCGGCGCGGGCCACGTCCTCGGGGCGGGCCGAGACGATGACCGCGCCGCCGCCGGTCTCGGACGCCATGCGCTGGAACGCCTTCTCGGCCGAATGGAGGTTGCCGGATTCGTAATCGACCAGGACCGTCAGCATGCTCAGAGCGTGCCCTTGGTCGAGGGGACGGCATCGGCCTTGCGTGGATCGACCTCCAGCGCGTCGCGCAGCGCGCGGGCGACGGCCTTGAAGGCCGCCTCGGCCAAGTGGTGGTTGTTCAGGCCCCGGATCGCGTCGATGTGCAAGGTGATCCCGCCATGCGTGGACAGCGCCTGAAAGAACTCGCGCACCAGCTCGGTGTCGAAGCTGCCGATCTTCGCGCCGGGAAAGCCAATGTCGAACACCAGATAGGGCCGCCCCGACAGGTCGAGCGCCGCGCGCACCAGCGTGTCGTCCATCGGCAGGAGGCACGCCCCGTAGCGCCGGATGCCCCGCTTGTCGCCCATCGCCCTGGCCAGCGCCTGCCCGAGCGCGATGCCGGTATCTTCGACCGTGTGGTGGTCGTCGATATGCAGATCGCCCTTGGCGCGCACCGTCATGTCGATCAGCGAATGGCGGGCGAGCTGTTCCAGCATGTGGTCGAAAAACCCCACGCCGGTCTGGATGTCATAGCGGCCCGTGCCGTCGAGATCGATCGACAGGCTGATCTCGGTTTCCGAGGTCGAGCGGGTGATGTCTGCCTTGCGCATCGGCGTCTCCATCAACGGTTCGGGGCGGTTATAGGCGCGGCGGTGCTGTGGGGGAAGGGCGGAAAACGAAAGGGCGCCGGAAACGGCGCCCTTCGTTTATTGGAGCGGGCGAAGGGATTCGAACCCTCGACCCCAACCTTGGCAAGGTTGTGCTCTACCCCTGAGCTACGCCCGCGTCCTTCGGTGAGCGGTGATCTATAAACTCCCGTTGGGGGGTGCAAGAGGAAAAATGCAGGAAATCGAAAATCACTCGCGCCGGCGTTTCTGGCGGACGAGGTTCAGCGCCTCGACCCCTCCGGCGAAGATCATCGCGGCGTAGATGAAGCCTCGATCGATGTGATGGTGCAGCCCGTCCGCGGCCAGCGCCATGCCGACCATCACGAGGAAGGCGAGCGCGAGCATCTTCGTGGAGGGATGTGCCTCGATGAAATCCGCGATGGGTTCCGCGGCGACCATCATCAGCAGAATCGCGATGACGACGGCGGCGATCATCACTTCGAGGTGGTCGGCGATGCCCACGGCGGTGATGACGCTGTCGAGCGAGAAGACGAGGTCCAGCACCATGATTTGCAGGATCGTCGCCCAGAACGTCCCCTTGGTCGGTGTCCCATGGGAGGCAACGCCGCCCTCGACTTCGACAAAGATCTCGGTGCTGGCTTTCCAGATCAGGAACATTCCCCCCGCGATCAGGATCAGGTCGCGCCAGGTCAGCGCAAAGCCGTGGACCGTCAGGAACGGTTTCGCCAGCGACATGATCCAGGTGATCGAGAACAAGAGCGCCACGCGCAGCACAAGCGCGCCCGTCAGCCCGAGGTAACGGGCCCGCGCGCGCTGCTCGCGCGGCAGTTTCGCGGCGGCGATCGAGATGAAGATCACGTTATCGACGCCAAGGACGACTTCCAGCACCGTCAGGGTGAGGAAGGAAAGCCAGACGCCGGGATCGGCAAGCAGGGAAAGCATGGGCGGTCTCCGGTGGTGGGTGCCCCCATCTGACCGCGCCGCTCGCCGTCGGGCAAGGGGAAGGGATGCAAAAAGGCGCGGCCGTCCAAAAAGCACGACGGCCCCCGCGAGGGCAGGGGCCGCCTGACCGTTTCACGCGCGGGCTATTCCAGTTCGATCAGCAGGTCCTTGGCATCGACCTGCGCGCCCGGATGGACAAGGACGGCCTTCACGACCGCGTCGCGCTCGGCGTGGATGCCGGTCTCCATCTTCATCGCCTCGATCGTGAGCAGAAGGTCGCCGGCCGAAATCTTCTGGCCTGCGGTCACGCCGACCGATGCGATGACGCCCGGCATGGGCGCGCCGATCTGGTTGGGGTCGCCTTCCGCCGCTTTCGGCTTGGCCGCGGTCTGCGACTTGATGATGCGGTTCGGCACGCGGATCACGCGCGGCTGGCCGTTCAGCTCGAAGAAGACGCGGACGTCGCCATCCTCGTGCGTCTCGCCCACCGCTTGAAGCCGGATCTCCAGCGTCTTGCCCGGGTCGATCTCGACCGAGATCTCTTCGCCCGGCTCCATCCCGTAGAAGAAGGTGGGCGTGGGCAGGGTGCGGACCGGGCCATAGGTCCGGTGCCGGCCCATGTAGTCGAGGAAGACCTTGGGATACATCAGGTAGCCGTTCAGGTCCTCGTCATCGACCTTTCTGCCGTTGAGTTGCCTTGACACCTCGGCCCGCACCGCTTCCAGATCGACGGGCGGCAGGTGCTTGCCGGGCCGTTCCGTCATCGGGGCCTCGCCCTTGAGGATCTTCTTCTGCAAGGCCGCCGGCCAGCCCCCGGGCGGTTGGCCGAGGTTGCCCTTCATCATGTCCACGACCGAGTCGGGAAAGGACACCTCGACGCCCGGGTCCTCGACCTGCGCGCGGGTCAATCCTTGCGCAACCATCATCAGCGCCATGTCGCCCACGACCTTGGACGAGGGCGTGACCTTCACGATGTCGCCGAACATGCGGTTCACATCGGCATAGGTCTGGGCGACCTCGTGCCAGCGTTCCTCAAGCCCCAGGCTGCGGGCCTGTGCCTTGAGGTTGGTGAACTGGCCGCCCGGCATCTCGTGCAGATAGACTTCGGAGGCGGGCGCGGGCAGGCCGGATTCAAAGGCGGTGTATTGCACCCGCACCTGTTCCCAGTAGTTCGAGATCCGGCGGATCGCCGCGATGTCGAGCCCCGTGTCGCGCGGCGTGTTGCGCAGCGCCTCGACGATGGAGCCAAGGCAAGGCTGCGACGTGCCGCCCGAAAAGGCATCCATCGCGGCATCCACCACGTCCACCCCGGCCTCGGCTGCCGCGAGCACGGTGGCGGCCGAGATGCCCGAGGTGTCATGGGTGTGGAAATGGATCGGCAGGCCGACCTCTTCCTTCAGCGCCTTCACAAGCCGGCTGGCCGCGGCGGGCTTCAGAAGCCCCGCCATGTCCTTGAGCCCGAGGATATGGGCCCCCGCATCGCGCAGCGCCTTGCCCATGCCGACGTAGTATTTCAGGTCATACTTCGCGCGGGTCGGGTCCAGCAGATCGCCGGTGTAGCAGATCGTGCCCTCGCAGATCTTGCCCGAGGCGATCACCGCATCCATGGCGACGCGCATGTTCTCGACCCAGTTGAGGCTGTCGAACACCCGGAACACGTCCACGCCGGTCGCCGCCGCGCGGGCGACGAAGCTTTGCACCACGTTGTCGGGATAGTTCGTGTAGCCCACGCCGTTCGAGGCGCGCAGCAGCATCTGCGTCATCACGTTGGGCAGGCGCTCGCGGATGTCGCGCAGGCGCTGCCAGGGGCATTCCTGCAAGAAACGGTAGGCCACGTCGAAGGTGGCCCCGCCCCAGCATTCCACGCTGAAAAGCTGCGGCAGGTTCGCGGCATAGGCCGGCGCCACGCGGATCATGTCGATCGACCGCATCCGCGTCGCCAGCAGCGACTGGTGCCCGTCGCGCATCGTCGTGTCGGTCAGCAAAAGCTGCTTTTGCGCGCCAAGCCAATCGACGACCGCCTGCGCGCCCTTTTCCTCAAGCAGGTTGCGGGTGCCCTTGGCGGGCGTCTGGGTCAGCGGCTCCGGCGGGCGGGGACGCTTGGCCTCGGCCGGAGGCTTGGGACGGCCCGCCGTCTCGGGGTGGCAGTTGACGGTGATGTCGGCGATGTAGGTCAGGATCTTCGTCGCCCGGTCCTGCCGCTTGCGGAAGCTGAACAGTTCGGGCGTCGTGTCGATGAACTTCGTCGTATAGGTGTCGTTCAGGAAGGTCGGGTGTTTCAGCAGGTTGATGACGAATTCGATGTTCGTCGCCACCCCGCGCACCCGGAATTCCCGCAGCGCCCGGTCCATCCGCGCGATGGCCTTTTCCGGCGTCTGGGCGTGGGCCGTCACCTTCACCAGCAGCGAGTCGTAGAACCGCGTGATGACCGACCCCGAATAGGCCGTGCCGCCATCCAGCCGGATGCCGTTGCCGGTGGCCGAGCGATAGGCGGTGATGCGGCCATAGTCGGGGATGAAGTTGTTCAGCGGGTCTTCGGTCGTCACCCGGCATTGCAGCGCATGGCCGGACAGCTCCACGTCCTGTTGCCGCGCGACCCCGGTCGCCTCGGCCAGCGTCTTGCCCTCGGCCACAAGGATCTGCGCCTGCACGATGTCGATCCCGGTCACCTCTTCGGTGACGGTATGTTCGACCTGCACGCGCGGGTTCACCTCGATGAAGTAGAACTTGCCCGAGTCCATATCCATCAGGAATTCGACCGTGCCCGCGTTCTGGTAGCCCACGGCGCGGCCGATCTTGAGGCCAAGCTGGCAGATCTCCTCGCGCTGTTCGGGGGTGAGGTAGGGGGCAGGGGCGCGTTCGACGACCTTCTGGTTGCGCCGCTGCACGGTGCAGTCGCGCTCATAGAGGTGGTAGAGGTTGCCGTGCGTGTCGCCAAGAAGCTGCACCTCGACGTGGCGGGCGCGCAGGATCATCTTTTCCAGATAGCCCTCGCCATTGCCAAAGGCGGCCTCGGCCTCCCGGCGGCCCTCGCGGACCTTGTCGGCCAAATCCGCGGCGCTGGCGATCGGGCGCATCCCGCGCCCGCCGCCGCCCCAGCTTGCCTTCAGCATCAAGGGATAGCCGATCGCGTCGGCCTGGCGGCGCACCTCGTCCATGTCATCGCCAAGAACCTCGGTCGCGGGGATCACCGGCACGCCGGCCCCGATCGCCACCTTGCGCGCGCTGGCCTTGTCGCCAAGCGCGCGCATCGTGTCGGCGGTCGGCCCGATGAAGGTCAGCCCCGCGGCGGTCACCGCCTCGACGAAGTCGGGGTTCTCGGACAGAAGCCCGTATCCCGGATGGATCGCATCCGCCCCCGACATCTTGGCGACCCGGATGATCTCGGGGATCGACAGGTAGGCCGCAACCGGGCCGAGGCCCTCGCCGATGCGATAGGCCTCGTCGGCCTTGAAGCGGTGGAGGTTGAGCTTGTCTTCCTCGGCATAGACGGCGACCGTCTTCTTGCCCAGCTCGTTGGCAGCGCGCATCACGCGGATGGCAATCTCGCCACGGTTCGCGACAAGGATCTTGCGGAAGTCGGCCATGCGTTTCCCCCCGATGGTCGTTCGTGCGGGGCCACTTTAGGCTTGCTGCGCTGCAGCGCAAGAGAGAGTCGCGACGGTGGGTGAAGGTTTTGCGACGGTCGGCGCCTATCCCCGGGGTTGCGAACAATATAAGAACATGACTTTATCTTGTCTGCGAGGCGGGTTAGACTGGTCGCATGACCAGCCCAGATGAAGATGACGCCTTCGCCGCCGCCGCGACCGTTCCGCTCTCTGCCCGCGCCATGGCCGCGCGTCCCGCGCCCTATCTGGACGAGCTGAACCCCGCCCAGCGGGCCGCCGTGGAGGCGCTGGACGGTCCGGTCCTGATGCTGGCGGGAGCCGGCACGGGCAAGACCAAGGCGCTTACCGCCCGCATCGCGCATCTGCTGAACACCGGCCGCGCCCGCCCGAACGAGATCCTCGCCGTGACCTTCACCAACAAGGCCGCGCGTGAGATGAAGGACCGCGTCAGCCGCCTTCTTGGCGCGGCGATCGAGGGGATGCCGTGGATGGGCACGTTCCATTCGATCTGCGTGAAGATGCTGCGCCGGCACGCGGAACTCGTCGGGCTGAAGTCGAGCTTTACGATTCTGGATACCGACGACCAGATCCGTTTGCTCAAACAGGTGATCTCGGTTGCCAATATCGACGAAAAACGCTGGCCCGCCCGCCAGTTGGCCGGGCTGATCGACCATTGGAAGAACCGCGCCTGGACGCCGGAAAAGGTGCCGGCATCAGAGGCTGCGGGGTTCAACAACCGCGGCACCGAGCTTTACGCCGCCTATCAGGAGCGGCTGAAGACGCTCAACGCCGTGGATTTCGGCGACCTGCTCTTGCATGTCGTGACCATCTTTCAGGCCCATGCGGACGTGCTGGCGCAATATCACCGCTGGCTGCGCTATATCCTTGTCGATGAATACCAGGACACCAACGTCGCCCAGTATCTCTGGTTGCGGCTTCTGGCGCAGGGGCATCGCAACATCTGCTGCGTGGGCGACGACGACCAGTCGATCTATGGCTGGCGCGGCGCCGAGGTCGGCAACATCCTGCGGTTCGAGAAGGATTTTCCTGGCGCCAAGGTGATCCGGCTGGAGCAGAACTACCGATCCACCCCCCATATCCTTGCCGCGGCCTCGGGCGTGATCGCCTCCAACGCGGGGCGGCTGGGCAAGACGCTCTGGACGGATCTGCCCGAGGGCGAGAAGGTCCGCCTGATCGGCCATTGGGACGGCGAGGAGGAGGCCCGCTGGATCGGCGAGGAGGTCGAGCGGCTGCAACGCGGCGCGCGAGGCGAGGCGGCGCTCAGCCTTGACGACATGGCGATCCTTGTGCGCGCGAGCCACCAGATGCGCGCCTTCGAGGATCGATTCCTGACCATCGGCCTGCCCTACCGCGTCATCGGCGGTCCCCGCTTCTACGAGCGTCTGGAGATCCGCGACGCGATGGCCTATTTCCGCCTTGCCGTGTCGCCCGATGACGATCTGGCCTTCGAGCGGGTGGTGAACAGCCCCAAGCGCGGCCTTGGCGACAAGGCGCAGCAGACGATCCAGAGAACCGCCCGCGACAATGGCACGACCCTGTTCGAGGGCGCGCGCATCCTGCTGTCAGAGGCGGGGATTTCCGGCAAGGGGGCGGGGCAGTTGCGCGCCTTCATCGAAGGGATCGCGCGCTGGCACGCGGTGACCCTGCGCGAGGGGCACAACCACATCGAACTGGCCGAGACGATCCTCGAGGAGTCGGGCTACACGGCGATGTGGCAGAACGACAAGACGCCCGAGGCGCCGGGACGGCTCGACAACCTCAAGGAACTGGTGAAGGCGCTGGAGCAGTTCGAGAACCTTCAGGGGTTCCTCGAACATGTCGCGCTGATCATGGACAACGAATCCGAAGAGGCGGGCGCCAAGGTCAGCATCATGACGCTGCACGCCGCCAAGGGGCTGGAATTTCCCGCCGTCTTCCTGCCCGGTTGGGAGGACGGACTGTTTCCCAGCCAGCGCAGCATGGATGAAAGCGGCCTCAAGGGTCTCGAGGAGGAACGGCGGCTGGCCTATGTCGGGATCACCCGGGCCGAACGCCTCTGCACGATCTCGTTCGCCGCGAATCGTCGGGTCTATGGGCAATGGCAGTCGGCGCTGCCCTCGCGCTTCATCGACGAATTGCCCGAGGATCACGTCGAGGTGCTGACGCCCCCCGGCCTCTACGGCGGCGGCTACGGCGCGGCGGCGATGCCCACCTCGATCGAATCGCGGGCCGAGCGGGCCGATGTTTACAACTCGCCCGGCTGGAAGCGCATGTCCGAGCGCGGCAACACGCGCCCGATGAGCCAGCCGCGCGAAAGCCGTGCGCCGGTGATCGACCTGCAAGCCGTCTCGGCCTTCACGGAAGGCGACCGGGTGTTTCACCAGAAGTTCGGCTACGGCACGATCGAGGGGATCGAGGGCGACAAGCTTGACGTTGCCTTCGACAAGGCCGGCGCGAAGAAGATCGTCGCGCGCTTCGTCGTGCCCGCCGAGCGGGCGGACGACATCCCGTTCTAGGAGCGCGTGGATTTCGCCTCGGGCTCTCGCAGCCGTCCGGCGATCCAGCCGCTGATTGCGATGCCCGCAACGAGGGACAGCCCGGCCGCCGTTTCGTAAAAGACCGGCCGCTGGAACCCGTTCAGCAAAAGCGCGAGCATGAGGATGCAGGCAAGCGTCGCCGATACATAGGCGAACAAGACATAGCGGATGAGAATGGCCGGCATGGCGCCTCCGTTTCCGGTCGGAAGTCATGGCAAGCCTGCAAAGCGCGGCCTCCCACAACTTTGATACATATCAAGAATTGGTGAAATTTCACACGGCCTGAGGCCCGCGCGCCTCGGGTCTTTCGGCAGGTGTAGCAATTGCGGCCATGCTTCGGTCTGTCCGGTCGCACGGGTGGGGCAATAAAAAAGCGGCGGCACCCAGGGAGGAGGAGGGGCGCCGCCGCTTGAAACGATCAGCCCAGGGAGGAGGAAGGGCCGCCGTTCTGGTGGGGCTTTCGCCCCGATGACCCGACACGTTGCCCAGGGAGGAGGAGGGGCACCCGCGTCGACTACGATTGGCCCAGGGAGGAGGAGGGGCCGTTCGTTCGTTCCAGGGCTTTCGCCCCGATCTGGTATCGGCGGTGGCCCTCAGGGAGGAGGAGGAGAGCCACCGCCGGTTCACGTCAGGCCCAGGGAGGAGGAGTGGCCCTTCGCGTTCTGCTGGAGTGCGCCGCATGGCGGACCCCGAAGAGAAGGGGCGACGACATCAGGGAGGAGGAGGATGTCGCCGCCAGATAAGGAAGACCCAGGGAGGAGGAGGGGCCTTCCAAACCTATGAACTTACTTGCCGTTTGCCGCGTCCAGCGCCACTTGCGCGATCAGCGAACGGTGGATGCCGAGGTCCGCAAGGTCACGGTCGCTCAGCGCGCTCAGTTCGTCGAAGGTCTTGCGATAGACCCGACGACGTGCCACGCCCTCGTTGAAGACGCGGACCAGAGCCGCGACGCGATCGCGGAAACCGAAGCCAGTGTGGCGGACAGAAGTGTTTGCATAATCCATTGTTCTTGCCTTGTCGTATCGCGGACCGTTGTCCGCTTGCCGTTGTCGCTAACATACGCCGATGCTGCGGCTGCACAATTGTCCGTTTGCTCATTTCTGCCATGCAGAAAGTGCATAACCATTGCTGACCTATTTTTGACCGTTTGCCGCTCAGATGCCCAGCAATCGAGCCGCGTGCAAACGAGCCCTTGCCCTCGGCGGCAAACGCGACATGGTATGCCCGGCATATGAACGAAGGAGAAACCCATGGCTGTCACGCGCGAAGCGGTGCTGGCTGAACTCGGCCGACTGGCCCTGCCGGGTGGCGGCGATCTGGTGTCGCGCGACATGGTGCGCGCACTCACCATCGCCGGCGGCGTGGTGAAATTCGTGATCGAGGCCCCGGACCCCGAATCCGCCCGCAAGATGGAGGCGATCGCAAAAGCGGCCGAGCAGTTGATCCGCCAGATGCCGGGGGTTGACGATGTGGGGGTGATCCTGACCGCGCACGGCCCGGCCCCCGCCAAGGCGCCTGCCGCTCAGCCACCCAAGCTGACCATCGGCGGCCATCCCACGCCGCATCAGGGCGGACCGCAGAAGGTGCCGGGGGTGGACCGCATCCTGGCCATCGCCTCGGGCAAGGGCGGGGTGGGCAAGTCCACCGTCTCGTCCAACCTCGCCGTCGCGCTGGCACGACAGGGACGGCGCGTCGGATTGCTGGATGCCGATATCTACGGCCCCTCGCAGCCGCGCATGATGGGCGTGACGACGCGCCCCGAAGCGCCGGACGGAAAGGTCATCGTGCCGCCGGTCGCGCATGGCGTGAAGATGATGTCGTTGGGTCTGCTGCTGAAAGAGGATCAGGCCGTGATCTGGCGCGGGCCGATGCTGATGGGGGCGCTGCAACAGCTTCTCACGCAGGTGGCCTGGGGCGATCTGGACGTGCTGATCATCGACCTTCCGCCGGGGACGGGCGATGTGCAACTGACGCTGGGCCAGCGCACGCAGGTGACCGGTGCGATTGTCGTGTCCACTCCGCAGGATGTGGCGCTGCTGGATGCCCGCAAGGCGATCAACATGTTCGAGACGCTGAAGACGCCGATCCTCGGGCTGATCGAGAACATGTCGTCCTACGTCTGCCCCAACTGCGGGCACGAAGAGCATATCTTCGGCCATGGCGGCGTGGCCGCCGAGGCGAAGAAGATGGGTGTGCCGCTTCTGGGGGAAATCCCGCTCAGCCTCGACGTGCGCCTTGCCGGAGACGCGGGCACGCCGATCGCCGCCGCCGAGGGGCCGATCGCCGAGGCCTATGCCCGGATCGCCGAGCGGCTGGTGCAGGGCGGCATGGCCTGATCGTCTCGCATCGCGTGCAATCACGGCGAATCACTGGCGCCGGATAGGTCGTGAAAACGGCTCCGCGCAACCAACGCCCCCCGGATCGGGGGGCGTTTTGCGTTTTGTGGCCCCGATTTCCGTCCGTCGATGGGTTCTGCTCCCACCGGGCCGCCGAGACGGCGTTTCTACATATGGTGTCACTGCCTCGGGGTGGCACTAGCCCTGCGATGACGCGGTCAAGATCCCATCCGGGCCCATGTTTTCAAGCAAATTTCAGCGTCAAAATTCCATCTGATCCCATATAAGACCATTGCAAGGCATCAGATTCCATGGCAACAATTGGATCAGATGAAGAGGGGCAGTTCAGGGGCATCAAGACCCCGCAGATCCGAGGCAGGTTTCAACAGGCTCCCCATCATCAGAATGAAGATCCGGCGCGCGTGCGAGCAGACATCCCCCAGGTGGCGCGTGCAGTCGGGCAAAGCCCAGCGATGGGACGAGGGCGGCGGTTCGGGCAGTGGCAGCAGCCCGGCCGCCGTTTTCATTCCGGGGCTGGGGTGAACGAGGCGGCGGTGCAGGAGCGTGGTTGGCGTGACGGCCATGTTTAGTGGAACCCACGATCTGAAGGTGGACCCGAAAGGCCGGGTTTCCATCCCTGTCGAGTTTCGCCGGGTTCTCCTTGACGGATGCATCCCCGACGACAAGGGCCGCCCCGTGCTCGTGCTTGGTGCAGGCACGGCCGACAGCGGGTATCTCGAAGGTTTCTCGACGCAGGCGATCGAGGCGTTGCAGGCGGAAATCCGCACGCTGAAACGCAGCTCGCAGCGTCGCTTCCTGCTGGAAGAGCTGTATTTCGGAAACGTCACCAACTTCCAGGTGGACGACAACGGCCGGATCGTGCTGCCGCAGGCGCTCCGTGACCAGATCGGGTTGGGCGAGGACGCCCGCTTCGTGGGCTACGGCGACCGGTTCGAGATCTGGAACCGCGCCACCCACCAGCAGGTGCGCGGCACGCCGGTCAGCAGCTTCCTGAAAGCCAAGGGCCTTGGCTACAACCCGCTGGCCCTTCTGGACGAGGACGAAGAGGAGGGGGGCTGATGGCTGCCACTCCGCCGACAGAAGGACCGGGTGCCCCGCATGTGCCGGTTCTGCTCGGCCCGCTTCTGGAACTTGTCGCGCCGGTTCGCGGGACGTGGGTCGATGGCACCTTCGGCGCGGGCGGATATGCGCGTGGGCTGCTCGAGGCTGGCGCGGATCGCGTGATCGGCATCGACCGCGACCCGCTGGCGCTGGAAATGGCCGCGGCATGGGCGGGGGACTACGGCGACCGTCTGACGCTGGTGCAGGGCAATTTCGCCGATCTCGATACGCTTGCGGGTCAGCCGGTGGACGGTGTCGTCCTCGACCTCGGCGTATCGTCCATGCAGCTTGACCGGGCCGAGCGCGGCTTTTCGTTCCTGCGCGACGGCCCGCTGGACATGCGCATGAGCCAGGAAGGGCCAAGCGCCGCCGACCTCGTGAACGGCGCGTCGGAGACCGAACTGGCCGACATCCTTTACCATTACGGCGAGGAACGCGCCTCGCGCCGGATCGCGCGCGCCATCGGTCAGGCGCGCAAGATCGCGCCGATCGTCACCACCCTTCAGCTCGCCGAAATCGTCGAGGGCTGCCTGCCGCGCCCGAAGCCGGGGCAAAGCCACCCCGCCACGCGAAGCTTTCAGGCGCTGCGGATCGCGGTCAACGCGGAATTCGACGCGCTTGTCGCTGGTCTCGAGGCGGCAGAGCGGGCCTTGATGCCCGGCGGACGGCTTGCCGTCGTCACTTTCCATTCGCTGGAGGACCGCATCGTGAAGCGCTTCTTCCAGCAGCGCGGCGGACGTGCGGCCCATGCCAATCGCTATGCACCCGAGGCGCCGACGGTTGCGGCGCCGTTCCGTTTGCTGAACCGCAGCGCCATAGGCCCGGATCAGGCCGAGATGGCGCGCAACCCCCGTGCCCGGTCCGCGCTTCTGCGCGCCGGCGAACGCACCGACAGCCCCGCCGGCCCCGTTGACCGGTCGGAACTGGGACTGCCGAAGATCGACCTGAAAGGACGGCCCTGAGATGCGTCCCGTGCTTTACGTGCTTTCCGCGGTGATGGTGATGGGGCTCGCCTTCTGGGCCTATCGCCAGAATTACGCGACGCAGCAATCGCTCAAGACCGTGTCGAGCCTCCAGCGCCAGATCGGGCGGCTGCGCGAGGAACTGGCCATGCAAAAAGCCGAATGGGCCTATGAGAACCGCCCCTCGCGCCTGCGCGAACTGACGCTTCTGAACTTCGACAAGCTTCATCTGCTGTCGATGACGCCCGAGCAGTTCGGCGCGATCTCCGAGATCATCATGGCCCCGCCGGGCGGCCCGGACCTGCCCGACCCCACGGCAGGTGAGGTGCCGACGCGCAAGATGGTGGCGGCCGAACTTAAGGTCGCCCAGCCGCTCGATACGTCCAGCCAGCCGGGCGCCGCATCCGGAGGCAAGCAGCCGTGATCCGCCGTCCGCTTCGACCGCTTGCCCAGATCCTGTCCGCCCGCGCCCGCGGCGAAAACCCCGACGTCATCGAACGCGAGAACATCCGCCAGCGCCACGAGGCGATGCGCGACCGCTCGCGCGATCAGGCCGAGGGGCGGCTTCTGATGCTGGGCCTGTTTTTTGTCGCGGCCTTTTCGGTCGTGGGGTTCCGCATGTGGGCCATCGCCGAATCCGTCCCGACCGAGCCGCAGCTTTCGGCCGGCGGAACCACGACCTCGGCGCAACGGGCCGACATCGTGGACGACAAGGGCCGCATCCTTGCGATGGATATGGCGACCTATTCACTTTACGCCCAGCCCCAGCAGATGATCAATCCGGTGCATGTGGCCAAGGCGCTTGCGAAGATCTTCCCCGATCTGGACGAAAAGCGCCTGACGCAGGACTTCACCGGCGACCGGACCTTTGTCTGGATCAAGAAGACGCTGTCGCCCGAGCAGATGCAGGAAGTCCACGACATCGGCAGCCCGGGCCTGCTGTTCGGCCCGCGCGAGATGCGGCTTTACCCGAACGGGCGGCTGGCCGCGCATATCCTTGGCGGGGTGCGGTTCGGCAAGGAAGGCGTGGATTCGGCGGAACTCATCGGCATCGCCGGGATCGAGCGGCAATATGACGACTGGCTGCGCGATCCGGCCAACAGCGGCAAGGCGCTGCAACTGACGATCGA
Source organism: Paracoccaceae bacterium (assembly GCA_028875855.1). Taxonomy (GTDB): domain Bacteria; phylum Pseudomonadota; class Alphaproteobacteria; order Rhodobacterales; family Rhodobacteraceae; genus Solirhodobacter. The sequence continues at coordinate 1,025 of JAGWVA010000069.1, read as the reverse complement.
CGTCGGCGTGCAGTCGGCGATGCGCGAGGATCTGAACGCCGGGATCAAGATGACGAATTCCAAGGGCGGCTCCGCCGTTCTGATGAATGCGCAGACGGGCGCCATCGTCGGCATGGTGTCGCTGCCCGATTTCGATCCGAACTCGCGCCCGGCGCCCCTGACGCATGGAAACGCGGCGGACAGCCCGCTCTTCAACCGCGCGGTGCAGGGCGTCTATGAACTGGGCTCGGTGTTCAAGATCCTGGACGTTGGCGAGGCGTTGCAGCTTGGGCTCGTCAAGCCCGACACGATCATCAACACCAAGGGCCCGCTGGTCTGGGGCCGGTTCAAGATACATGACTTCCACAACTACGGGGCGCAGCTTTCCGTCACCGACGTGATCCGCGAAAGCTCCAACATCGGCGCCGCGCGGATCGCCATGCTGTTCGGCGGGGAAAAACAGCAGACGTTCCTCAAGTCGCTCGGCATGTTCGACCCGACCCCGGTGCAGTTGAGCGAAGCGGCCAGCGTGCATCCGCAATTGCCCAAGAAATGGTCCGATCTCTCGACGATGACCATCGCCTTCGGGCATGGCATCGCCGTGTCTCCGCTGCACCTTGCGACGGCCTATGCCTCGCTTCTCAACGGCGGCATGCGGGTCTATCCCACGCTCATCAAGACCGATCATCCGAAGTTCGGGCCGCGCATCGTGTCGCAGAAAGTCTCTGAAGACCTGCGCAAGATGCTGCGTATCGTGGTGGAGCACGGCACGGCGTCCTTTGGCGACGTGAAGGGCTACGAGGTCGGCGGCAAGACCGGCACGGCCGACAAGCCCGATCCGCAGGGCGGTTATTACCACGACAAGGTGATCTCGACCTTCGCCTCGGTCTTTCCGACGAGCGATCCGAAATATGTGCTGATCGTCTCGCTGGACGAGCCTCAGGTGACGCTGGGCGGCGATCCCGAACGGACGGCGGGCTTCACGGCGGTGCCGGTCGCCGCGGCGATGATCAAGCAGGTCGGGCCGTTGCTGGGGCTGCGACCCA